>NZ_JAGPYA010000017.1:0-114380 GCF_018070245.1 Micromonospora sp. M61
GATCTCTTCCCGGTCCACCACCGTCAACGGCCTACGACCCGCCACGCCCCACCAGCCTCTCAGCGATCACCCCGCCGAAGAGACCAACGAACGACAAGATCGATTGCTACGACCACCTGAGCACGGGGCTGCCTCGACACCGTCCGAGGCAGCACTTTCCCTGTTCTTGTGCGGATCTTGGCCCGCCGCCGGGCCCCGCCGCCGCCCCCGGCGGCCGGGGGCGGCGCGGGCGCGGCGCGGCGCGTGTCAGGGACGGGGTAGGCGCATGGCCATCGTCGGAGCCTCGGCCATCACCGACGTGGGGGTGAACGGGGCACCGGTGGGCAGTTCCTCGGCCCGACCGATCTGCACCCCGGGGTACAACTCCACCATGTCGTTCTCGCCCAACACCCGGGACTGCTGAGGTGCCAGGGGGATCCGGTCCGACTCGGCCATCGAACCGGCCGGCCGGATGCCCGAGCCGTTGGTGCTGACGTCGGTCACGATGACCTCACCGACCCGCAGCTCGAAGTGAACGTGACCACGGCTGATCCATCGCCGTGCCTCGTCGTTGAGCCACTGCCCGAGCATGATCCCGCCTTCCTGCTCGGGTGCCCGGCCGGCCACCACCGGCTGGTCCTCGCTGAGCACGAACCGCCGCCGGACCAGGCCGCCGACCCGCACCGCGAGCACTTCCGAACGTGGGCGAGGCCCGCCGTCACCGAGCCGTACGCCGTGTCGGGGGCAGGTTGGTACGCCGTTACGCAGCGCGGGCGGCGGCTGCGCGGCGGGGCTGCGGTCGGCGCCCCCGGCCAGGTCGGCGAACGCGCCGCCCCCACCACCACCGCCGAACAGCGCGCAGCCCGACTCCGGGCAACGCCACTGGCGGGCCAGCAGCTTCACCCCGGTCGGCGAACGCTTGCCGGCAACCGGCGAGTGCCCACCACCGACGTGCGCGATGAACACCGGCCCGCCGGCGCCCGGCACCGGCGCAACCACCCGACCGGGCTGCTCGACCAGCCACGGGAACCGGCCGCGCAGCCCGTCGAAGCGCACCCGGCTGAGCACCGGCAACCCGAGCAGGTCGGCGACCTCCAACATCCGGTCACCCGGGTTGTCGAGCACCTCGACGAGCCCGTCGTCGGCCCAGCGGCGGACGACCATCCGCTCGTTGGAGGTGAGGTCGGCGTCGGAGAGCAACGCCCGGTGCACCACCGCGTAGACTTGGACGCTGTCCTCCTCCAACTCGCGGGAGAGCGCGTCGATGACCATGCCGAGGCGCAGCAGGCTGGCCGGCCGTCCGCCGTCGATGTCCTGATAGCGGATCACCTCGGCCAGGTCGATGACCGCCCGGGCCAGCGACGGGTCGGTGCAGACCCGCCCCTCGATGGCGTCCAGAACCTTGCTGATCTCGAATCTCATGCCGCGCTCCGGACGATGTCGTCGATCCGCCGAGCCAGCTCGATGTCCCGGTGGGTGACCCCACCGGCCGAGTGCGTGACACAGCGGAAGGTCAGGGTCCGCCATCGGATGTCGATGTCGGGATGGTGGTCGAGCTCCTCGGCCACCGTCGCCACCCGGTCCACCACCGCGATGGCCGCCGGGAAACTGCCGAGCTGGGCGGTACGACCGATGCCGGTCGGGTCACCCGACCAGTCGGGCAACCGGCCCAGCTCTTCTCGCACCGCGTCCGCGGTGAGCAGGTCTGCCATGACCAGACCCTACCGGTGGCGCGTACGACGGGCCGTACGCGCCACCGGTGGCCAGCTCAGCTGGCGATCAATCTCTTACAGCCGCAGACGCTCTGCCAGAGCCCCGACATCGGGTGCCACGATGGGGCGGGCATCATCAGATGCCCGCCCCACCGCTCAGTCCTCGCAGCCGCGCAGCGGCCGTTTCCTTCTTAGCCGCGCAGCGGCTGTCCCACCTCGTGCAGGTGACCGAGCGCCTGCCGGTACGACTCGACCAGCCCGGTCTCCGCGTACGGGATGCCCTGCTCCGCGCAGTAGGCGCGGACGATCGGTTGCGCCCGCCGCAGGTTGGCGCGGGGCATGTTCGGGAACAGGTGGTGCTCGATCTGGTAGTTGAGCCCGCCCAACGTGGCGTCCACCAGCCAGCTACCCCGCACGTTGCGGGAGGTCAGCACCTGCTTACGCAGGAAGTCCAGCTCGTCCTCGGCGGTCGGCATCGGCATGCCCTTGTGGTTGGGCGCGAACGAGCAGCCCATGTAGAAACCCCACAGTGCCTGGTGCACGACGGCGAAGAGCAGCGCCTTGACCGGCGACATGACCGCCAACAGCAGTGCCACGTAGGCGGCGGTGTGTGCGACGAGCAGCACGGCCTCGACCGCCCGGCGTCGCATCGGGGTGGTGTACCGGCCGTCCGAGTCACGTCCGACGATCGCCCGGATGCTCGCCACGTGCAGGCTCAGACCCTCCAGCAGGAGCATCGGGAAGAAGAGGTACGCCTGCCGCTTGGCCATCCAGCGGTTGATCCCACGGGTCTCCAGGGCCTGCTCGGGCGTCCACACCAGCGCGCCCGCGCCGACGTCCGGGTCCTCGTCCTCGTGGTTCGGGTTGGCGTGGTGCCGGTTGTGCTTGTCGACCCACCAGCCGTAGCTGATTCCCACCGCCACGTTGCCGGCGAGCAGACCCACCAGGTCGCTGGGACCGCGCCGACGGAACATCTGGCGGTGCCCGGCGTCGTGACCGAGGAACGCGACCTGGGTGGTGGCCACCGCCATCAGGGCCGCGAGGGGCAGCTGCCACCAGGAGTCGCCGAGCAGGAACACGGCCACCCAGCCGGCCACGAAGGCTCCGAGGGTGAGCACGATGCGGGCGACGTACCAGCCGGGGCGCCGCTCCAGCAGGCCCGCCTGGCTGATCCGTCGGGACAACTGTGCGTAGTCACTGCCTCGCCGTTGTACCGGCGGTTCCGCCACCGCTCCGAGCGCCATTGCTGCTCCCGTTCCGCTTACGCCCGTACCGGGGTGGTTCGGGCTTATTGTCAAGTCTCCCGGTCACGGTAGCGGTGAGTAACCCCGACAACCCCCGAATGGGGGGTAGGGCAGGCCCTACCCCCACTGGTTCGACTCAGCCCAGCCGGCCCACCGCGGCGCGCAGTCGAGCCACGTCACGCCGCCGCCGCTCGTAGGTGGCAGCGAGGCCGACCAGCGCCAACCCGCCGACACCGAGGTAGATCCACCGGGGCAGCAGATCCCACCCCCGGGCCAACTCGTGCAGCGCCAGCAACGTCAGCACACCGCCGCCGAGCAGCACCGGTGCCTGCCATCGGCGGGTCGCCCCGGCCAGCACCGCACCCAGCGCCGCAGCGCCGAGGAGCAGTCGCCGCACCGGCTGCGGGTCCGGCCCGGTCAGCACCGACACGAGGCTCGGCAGCAGCGCCGCGACCAGCCCCGGGCCGAGGGCCGGCCAGCTGGTCAGCCCCGGCCTGGTCCGCAACGCCAGCAGGCCCGCGCTGAGGGCGAGCGCCGCAGCCGGCAGGGTGTACGCCTCCAGCACCGTCACCCCGCCGGCGGCCAGCAACACCCATGCCCCGAGCAGCTCGCTGGCGGCGGCGATGCCGGCGAACGCCCACCGCCGGCCGGCCGGCTCCCCCCGGCGCAGCAGCCGCAGCGCCACGGCGGCACCCCAGAGCACGCAGACCGTGGCGAGGTGTCGCGCCGCCTCGACGGTGAGCACCGCCGCCACCAGTGCCACCGCCTGCGCGGCAGCGTCCAGCACCCGCCCGACCAGACCCCGCGCCGGAGTGGTCGCGGCGGCGACAGCCAGCACCAGCGCGGCCACCGCCAACAGGGGGTACGCGGCGGCCCGCAGCGGCAGCCCTCCGACCAGCGAGGCGGTCACCGCCAACGCGGACGCGGCACCCACCGCCGCGAGACAACCGGCGACCCGCACCTCGACGGTGCGCCCCCCGACGGCGACGACCACCGCCACCACCAACAGCACCCCCTCGGCAGCGAGCGAACCGGCTCTGGTGGCGAGCAGCCCCGCCACACCGGAGGCGACCAGCACCACACCCAGCGGTACGGCGATCGGTGCGAGCCCCGGGCGAGGCGCGGCCAGAGCGGCGAGCAGCAGCGCGGCCGATCCGGCGAGCAGCACGGCGGCAGGCAGCACCGGCCACGGCGCGCCGACCGCGACGAGCAGCACCGGCAGCGCCGCCGCGGCGAACGGCAGCGCGGGCAGCACCGGTGGGCGGACCCGCCGGCCGGCGACCACGGCGGCCACCGCCAGCACGACCAGCGCCAACGCGACGGGCAGCGCTGCCGGCTCGGCGACGACAGTGGGCACCCCCGACCAGGCCCGTCCCGGGTCGTCGTACGGCGACACGAGCGCGGTCAGCACCCTCGGCAGAGCCGCCAGCACGGCGACCACCGCCAGAGCGCCGCCCGCCACCACCACCGGGACCGACAGGGGAATCGTCGGCGGCCTCCCGACCGCCGACGATCCCCCGACCGCCGGCCCCCCGACCGGCGGCTGGCTCGACCCGCCCGACCGGCGGGTGACGGCCTCCTGCCGATCCCAGCGGACGACGATGGCGACCCCCAGCGCCGCCAGCGCGGCGTACAACGCGATCGGCTCGTTCCCCGCCACGACCAGCGGGGCGAGGCCGGGCACGGTCATGGCGACCAGCGCGCCGGTCACCGCGTACCCGATCAGCTCCACCCGCTGGCGACGCGCCGCGAGCACCGCGACCAGCGGCAGCCCGGCGGCGATCAGCGCGAACCGCGCCTGCCACCAGGGCGGCGCGCCCGCGGCGAACGACGCCACCACCGCGATCCCGGGCAGCGCGAGCTGCGCGACCAGCAGACCGCCGCCGGCCACCTGCCGGTACGGCCCGGCGCCCCGCCGGACGGCCAGTGCCAGCCCGACCACGGCGATGACGCCGAGCGTCACCAGCACACCGGCCGGGGCAGCCAGGGCGACCAACAGCCCGTGCCCGAGCAGGACGGCACCGCCGAGCGCGCGGGTGAGCAGGGAGGCCAGGTGGGTCGCCGGGCGGATCAGGACGGCGAGCAGCAGCGCGACCCCGCCGACCAGGTCGACGGCGAGGACCTGCGGCCAGGTGGCCGACCACCCGGCCGGCAGGGCCAGCAGCACCGCCACCGCGCCGGCCGTGGCGAGCGCCGCTCGGGCCCGCCGGGGCAGCAGCAGCACCGTCGCGCCGACCCCCAACGCCACGGCGGGTGCGAGCTGCCAGCCCCAGTCCAGATCCGGTCCCCTGCCGGCCCCCCGCCACGGCGGCAGCGACCGGCCTGCGGCGGCGACCGCCAGCACGACGGTGACCAGCGCGGCCACCTGGGCCGTGCCCGCCGCGACCAGCAGCGCCCCGGCGCGCGGGCCGGTCCGCCAACCACCGGCGCCCGCCACCTCCGCTCCGGACCTGACCGGCAGGATCCGCACCGCGGCGGCCATCCCGAGCGCCACCGTCGCCGACGCGAGCAGCAGCAGGGACGGCCGCAGCTCGGCCACCGGGCGCAGCAGGGCGGCGGCGAGCACCGGCACCAGCAGCCCGGCGGCCACCGCCCGCAGCGCCCGCCCGCCGACCAGCCAGGCCGCACCGAACCCGGTCAACGCGACCAGCAGCAGCGGCAGCCCGGCCAGCAGTGGCGAACCTGCCGCCCGTCCGAGGATCAGCGGCGTCAGGGCGCAGCCAGCGGCACCGACGAGAGCGGCGACGTGACCGATCCCGGCCGACACCCTGCCGACGAGCAGCGCCACCCCGTCCCGGCCGCGCAACGCGGCCAGCACGGCCAGGTTCACCAGTGCCACCCCGAGCAGGACCAGTGACCAACCGGCGGCACCCGGTTCGGCCCCGACGGCGAGCAGCGGCAGCACCGGCTGGGCGGCCAGCAGCGCGGCGAACCAGGGCCCGGTCAACCCGCTCCACCTGCCGTACGCGGCGGCGGCCGCCGCGCTGGCCCCCCCGACCAGCGCGGCGTACCGGCTGCCCGGCCAACTGGCCACCCCGGCCAGGTCCACCGACCAGGCCGCGTAACCATCCAGCACCACCAGCAGCAGACCCACAGCGGCGAAGGTCTCCGCCGTGCCCCGCAACCCTCGACGGACCGCCAGCAGCGGCACGGCGAGCGCGAGCGCGGTGAGCGCGGCCAGGATCGACGCCCGTCCGCCGACTCCCACCGCCGCCCAGGCCACCGCGGTGAACACGACCGCCGCGGTGCCCAGCAGGAGTCCACCGAGGACGAAGAGCAGACCCTGGACGGTCCGGGTCGAGGTTTCGGCCGCGCCCGGCGCCGCGACCGGGACGAGAGCTGGCACCGGCCCGACGAGAGGCACCGGGCGTGCCCCGGCGGAGGCGGCCAACCCGGCACGGACGACCGCCGCCAGCTCGGCCCGCCGCCGCGACAGGGCCGACAGGCGACCGGCCAGCTCGGTGTACGCGTGACGAGCCCGTTGCACCTGCGGCTCAAGCTGGGCGATCTCGCGGCTCAGCCGAACCACCTCAGCGGCGGTCGGGTCGGGCGCACGGGAACAGCCGGTGCAACCGACGGTCAGGTCGGCCGGAGCACCGCAGGCGGGGCAGGGATAGCGGGTGTCGTCCACCCGGTCATCATCGGGAGCCGACGGGGGTGTGGCACAGAGTGCGCGTACTCAGGGCCGGGTGTGCTCGTGCACCCAGGTGGCGTACGCCGGGTCGCCGCTCTCCACCCTGGACACCAGGATCTCCGGCACCTCGTACGGATGACTGACCCGGATCTGGTCCACCAACGCGGAGAGCCGGTCGGGCGCGGTCTTGAACTGCACCGACCACTCGGTGCTGGTCTCCACACCGGACCTCCACCAGTAGGTGCTGTCCACCTGACCACCCACCTGGGCGCAGGCGGCGAGCCTGCCGGCGACGGCCGCAGCCGCCAGCACGTCGGCGACCGAACGCGCATCCACCACCGTCGTCACCACGCAGATCTGATCCACGACCGCACCCTACGCGGCATTGTCCCGATTAGACGCGATCCAGGCATCGATCCGCGCCCACCAGTCGAAGAGCCAGTCGATGCGTTCCTGCCGCCCGGCCGGCACCTCCTCCGGTGGCACCGACCAGAACCGCATCACGATCCGCTTGTCCATGGGCAGTTCCCGCCAGACGTCGGCGACGGTGAGCATCCGGTCCAACCCGGTGTGGGCGACGAAGATGACCCCGGCGTCCGGGGCGGCGTCCAGCGCGGCGAGCATTCCGCCGGGCTGCGGGGCGAGCACGTGACGCATCCGCTCGGCGCGCAGCGCCATCCGTTCGAACCCGAGGGAACGCAGCCGGGCGATGGCACGCAGTCGTCGCTTGGGGGTGAAGTTGCCGCCCTCAGGGAAGATCACGAACGCGTCGTTGTCGTCCAGGCCGGCGGCCAGGTGCCCGACCTGGCGTACGGTCTCCTCGCCGCGCTCCGGCGTCGGCGCGATGAACCGGTTGGGCAGTCGGTTGAGCAGCACGTCGATCGCCGGGTCCCACTGGAGGGTGTCCTTGAGGACGATCCGTGGCTCCCGGTTGAACCAGTTGACCAGCCCGTGAATCAGGATGAACGAGTCGCCCGGCCCGGCGTGCCGGCAGAGCACCAACTCGGGCCGGCCGGGCAGCGCCGTGTCCGGGTCGGTGCCCACCACGTCGATGCGCAACCGCAGGGCCCAGCGGGCCTGCCAGAACAGCACCCGCAGGAACCAGCCGGCCAGCACGTAGTGTGCGCGCTGGAAGGCCGGAGACCGGGTCCGCCAGCCGAAGCCGGAGACGACCCAGAGCAGGAACAGCGCGAGCAGCGCGGCGGCATCCCAGACCAGGTAGACGCAGCCGATCCAGAGCAGCCGCAGCGGACGCAACCGACCCGGGAACAGCGGGGACACGGCGGCGGCGAGCAGCGCCCAGATCGGCAACGTGGTGACCACGACGAACGCGAGCGCCACCACGGCGGGGGCCAACAGCAACCGACGCAGCCACCTGGGGGGCAGCGGCATCATCGCTCCAGATGGGTGGCGAGGTAACGCCGCGAGGCGGTGTACGCCCGGCTGATCCGCCGCCCCACCGCCGCCATGTCCCGGTACGCCCACGGTGTGTCGTCGCGGGGGTTCAGCCCTCCGGTCGGCAGGACGTGCACCTCCACCCCCTCGGGCAGTGCCGCCATCTCCCGGAAGAAGCGGTGCCGGCGGGAGATCTCGAACGCGACCTGCGCGATCTCCCACGGCCGGCGGGGCGGTGTCAGCTCCCGTTCGATCCGACCCACCTGGAGGACGTAGATCCGGCGGGCGCCCACGGCCACCGCCTCGCCGATGGGGATGGAGTTGACGATGCCCCCGTCCACGTAGTGCGCGCCGTCGATCTCCATGGGTGGGAGCAGACCCGGCACCGACGCTGACGCCAGCACCGCCGGCACCACCGGGCCGCTGTCGAACCAGTGCTCGGCCGCCCGCTCGATGTGCGCGGCGCAGCAGCGGAACGGCACCCGCAGGTCGGCGAAGGTGGTGTCCACGCCCAGCTCGGTCTCCAGCAGCCGGCGCAACGGCCGGCGAGAGTGCAGGTGGGTACGGGCGGCGAAGCGGCGCAACTGCCGGGCGACCGAGTCGCCGTACACCTCGCTGGCCTCCGGCGAGGCCCAGAGCCGGACCAGCCGGTCGGTCACCGCCTCCGTCGGGTCGGCGGCGACCAGCGCGCCGTTCACCGCGCCGATCGAGGTGCCGAGCACCATGTCGGGTGTGATGCCGGCGCGGAACAGCGCCCGCAACATGCCCACCTCGACCGCGCCGAGCACGCCCCCGCCGCCGAGCACGAATGCCACCGGTCCCGCCGCCATGCCTCTCATCCTGGCACGGGCGCGCAGCCGACCTGCCGGCCACCGGCACCGGGCGGTCGGCGCACGGCAGGCACCGCCCGTCGACAGCTGACCGATGACGGCGTTGACAGGCCGGAGACATTCGCGCAACCTGATACCGCTCCCACCCCTGAGGCAGGTGCGATCGGTGAAGGCAGCACTGCATCCGGGCCGGTTACTGGCTCGCAGATACCGACTTCTCGACCAGATCGGCGCCGGCGGCATGTCGGTCATCTGGCGTGCCCGGGACGAGGTGCTGGACCGGCTCGTCGCGCTCAAGGTGCTCGCCCCCTCGCTGGCCGCCGACGCGCGGTTCCGGGGCATGGTGCGTGAGGAGGCCCGGGCCGCCGCCCAGTTGGTGCACCCGCATCTGACCTCGGTGCACGACTACGGCGAGACGGTCGACCCGGACGGCTCGATCACCTCGTTCGTGGTGATGGAGCTGCTCAGCGGCGAGGAGTTGGAGCTGCGGCTCACCGAGGGGCCGCTGCCGTGGGCGGAGGCGATCGAGGTGGGTGCCCAGGTCGCGGAGGCGCTGGCCGCGGCGCACCGGCTCGGCATCGTGCACCGGGACGTCACCCCGGCCAACGTGATGATGACCGCGACGGGCGTCAAGGTGCTCGACTTCGGCATCGCCACCCGGATCGGCGCGCCCGACGAGGACGAGGACGGCGAGACGTTCGGCACGCCGGCGTACGTCGCCCCGGAACGCCTCGACGGCGCGCCGGCCCAGCCGTCCACCGACGTGTACTCGCTCGGCGTGCTGCTGCACGAGGCCCTCACCGGCCGGGTCCCGTACCCGGCGGACACCTGGGAGCAACTCAGCGCCGCGCTGGCCGACGGCCCGCCGCCCACGCTCGCCGACCTGCCGGACCTGCCCCCGCCGGTGGCCCGGATCTGCCTGCGCAGCCTCGCCCGCAACCCCGCCGACCGGCCGACCGCCCGGCAGGTCGCCGCCGTGCTGCGCGACCAGTTGCTGCCTCCCGATCCCCCGGTCGCGACCATCCGGGTGCCCACCCAGCCCCTGCCGCCGCAGCCGGCCGCCGTGCCAGCCGCGGCGGGAGGGACAGCCGCCGGTTCGATCTGGTCCCGTCGACGGCTGGTGCTGCTGCTCGTCCTGGCCGTCGGTGTGACGCTGGCCGGAGTGGCCCTTCTGCCCGAGGAGGAGCCGACACCCCGGACGCAGCCCTCGATCGCCCCGGCGACCACCCCGCCGAGCGACAGGCCGGTCCCGGCGTCGTCCCAGCCGAGCGCGTCCCCGCCGCCGACGAAGCCGAGCACCGGCTCGCCCACCTCGAATCCGGGCACCCTCGTCGAGGCCGCCAACCGGGTCGACGGGCTGATCAGCGCCGGGCTGGGCGCCGGGGAGATCCGCGACGACGTGGGTCTCGACCTGCGCAACGAGCTGCGCAACCTGACCGCCGCGGTCAGCTCCGGCCGCGACGACCTGGCGCCACCGGTGGCCCGGCTGCGCGAGAAGGTCGCGGTCCGCCTCGGCGAGGGCGGCATCAGTCCGGCGTACGCGTCTCGGCTCGACGCCGCCATCGTGGAGCTGGGCGGTGCCGAGGTCTGACCGCGCGGACACGCCGGGGTGGGCGGGTCAGCGGGCCGGGACCCGGGCCGATTCGCGGATGTCGTACCGGCCGGTGGCGAAGCGTCGGAAGATCGCCGCGTAGCCGTCCGCCATCCGCTCGACCGAGAAGTTCTCCGCGACGTGCGCCACGCAGTCCTCCGGGTCTAGCCGCTCCGCCGCGAGCACCGCCGCGGCCAACTCCTCCGGCCGTTCACAGACCAGCCCGGTCAGCCCCGGCCGGACCAGCTCCGGCACGGCCCCCCGGTTGAGGGCGACCACCGGTGTGCCGGTCGCCATCGCCTCCAGCATCACCATGCCGAACGGCTCGTCCCACTGGATCGGCATGATCAGGCAACGGGCGTCGACGAGCATCCGCAGCGTCTCCGCGCGGCCGGCGTTGAGCACGACTGTCACGTTCTCGTCGACCAGCGGCGCGACGACCTGCTCGTAGTAGCGGCGCTCGGCCGGCTCGTTGCACTTGCCGGCCAGCAGCAGGGGCACCCCTGCCTCCCGGCACGCCCGGATGGCGACCTCGGGGCCCTTGTCCGGGCTGAAGCGGGCCAGCCACAGCACCGGTCCCGTCCCGGGTCTGGTCTTACGCGGAAAGCCGCGGATGTCCAGCGCGTTGTGCACAGTGCTGGCCCAGGGCAGCTCGGTGTTCAGCCGACGTTGGGTGTGCGAGATCGCCACCAGGGCGACGCCCGAGTCGATGTCGCTGAGCACGTCCCCGTACTCCCCCACGGGGTTGCCGTGCACGGTCGCGACCGTCGGCACCGCCCGGCGGCCGGCGACCAGCGGGCCGATCGTGGTGTGGTCGTGGATGACGTCGAAGTCGGCCGCGGTGATCAGCCGATTCACCCGCGCCAGGTGAGCCAGCTCCGGCAGTGACTCGCCGAGCCGCTCGTACTGGACCTCGGGGACGGTGGAGACGAAGCCGTGGGCGGCCGTGCCGTGGTCGTCACCGGCACCGAACAACGTGACCTCGTGCCCCTGCCGGCAGAGCGCGTCCACAAGGGCGGCGACGACCTGTTCGAGGCCGCCGTAGCCGGGTGGCGGCACGGACAACCAGGGTGGAACCACCATCGCGATGCGCAACGACCGCTCTTCCGGGCGGCCCGCTGGCGAGTGGTTCACGGCCACGAGTCCTCCCCGTTGATCCCCGGTGCGGCGTCACCGCCGGTCCGGACGGTCGGCGGCGATTTCCCAGTGACGTCCCCGGTAAACCGGACAAGGCGGACGCTCACCCGCCCACCAGGAGCTGGTCGTGGACTGCCCGCACTCCGGGGGCGGACCAGGCCACCCGCTCGACCTGCTCGCGTTCCCACCAGGATCGGACCACCCCGGCGAGGACGAGCGTGTCGCCGTCCACCTCGACGGTCACCCGCTCCGCACCGAGAGTGCGCATCAACGCCCGCTGCACGTCCCGTCGCAACCTGTCAGCGACAGCTGCTGCCGGAGGTCGTACCTCGATCAGGTTGGTGAGACCCCGTACGCCGTCGAGCCGGCGCAACTCCCCCTCGGCGGCGCGCCGCTGCCAGCCGAACTCGACCTCACCGCGCAGCATCAGCCAGCCGTTGGCCACTGTCACGTCCAGCCGCTCGGCGGGCACGAAGCTGTCCCACTCCAACGCCCGGGACGCGGCGAGGGCAACCTCGGCGTCGGTGCGCCCCGGCGTACCGGGCAGCCGCACCTCGATCTCGTCGGCCACCGCCCGGACGCCCCGGACCCGCTGAGCGGACCGGGTAGCGGCCCAACTGCGAGCGGCACCGTCCACGAAGCCGGTCAGGGTGACCACTCCCTGGTCGACGCGTACGCCGATCTCGTTCGGTTGCAGTTGGGCGTCCCAGGCCAGCTGCGCCAGGACGTCGCGTTGGATCCGCTGGTCCTCGCGGACATCCACCACCCCGGTCATGGCACCCACCCCCGGTTCCCCCTCGCCGAGACTCGCCCGCCGAACGTGCCGGAAACCGGGGTGACGGCGGTTCACCCGATCCGGGTGAACCGCCGCCGGGCGGAAAAAGCGGCGGGTGACGGAGCCGACCCCCTCGGCCCCGCCACCCGCCGCTGGAGGGAGGAAGCAGGTTCAGTTGTCCGTCAGGACGTCTCGGCGAGCGTCACGGTTACCGACTTCTCGGTGCCGTTCCGCTTGAACTGCACCTCGACCCGGTCGCCGACCTTGCCGGCCTGCACCGCGCCGACCAGGTCGTCCGAGTCGTTGACCGGCTTGTCGCCGAAGCGGGTGACGACGTCGCCACGCTGGAGGCCGGCCTTCTCGGCTGGGCTGCCCGGGGTGACCGACGCGACGAGCGCGCCGCCGCCCTCGGCCTGGTTGACGCCCACCCCGAGCGACGGGTGGCTGACCTTCTCGCCACGCTGGAGCTTGCCTGCGACGTCCTTGGCCTTGTTGCTGGGGATGGCGAAGCCGACGCCGATGTTGCCGGTGCTCTGCCCGGAGGTGGCGATGGCGGTGTTGACGCCGATCACCTCGCCCCGGGTGTTGACCAGCGCGCCGCCGGAGTTGCCCGGGTTGATCGGCGCGTCGGTCTGGAGCAGACCGGAGATCGAGCTGACGGCCTGGCTCTGCTGCTGGCTCGGGTCCTGCGGCTGACCCTCGCCGGCCCGGATGGTGCGGTCCCGGGCGCTGAGGATGCCGGAGGTCACCGAACCCTGGAGGCCGAGCGGGCTGCCCAGGGCGAGCACCTGGTCGCCGACCTGCATGGCGTCGCTGTCGCCGAACTTGGCCGGCTTGAGGTCGCTGACCCCGTTGGCCTTCACCACGGCCAGGTCGGTCTTCGGGTCGGTGCCGATGACCTTCGCGTCGGCCTTCTTGCCGTCGGCGAAGATCACCTGTACGGCGCCACCGGCGGCGTTGGCGACCACGTGGTTGTTGGTCAGCACGTACCCGTCGGCGCTGAGCACCACCCCGGAGCCCTCGCCGCTGTCGGTGGTGATCGAGACGACGCTGTCCTGCACGGAGGCGGCGATCTTCGGGAGGTCGGCGCTGTTGATGACCGGCGCCGCCGAGTAGGTGCGGGTGATGCCGCCGCCGTCCCCGTCGAGGGCGAGGGCGAGGGCACCGCCGGCGACGCCCGAGCCGAGCATCAGGGCGAACACCGCGACGCCCGCTCCGGCGAACTTGGCGATCCGACTCGGCCGGGGGCCACTGCCGGGCGGCGCGACCTGCGGGCCCCACGGCGGAACCGGCTGGCCCGGCTGCTGCCCGAGGTGCTGGCCGTGCTGGCCGAGGTGCTGGGTGTGCTGCTGGTGCTGCGCGTAGGCGCCCGGCTGGCCCCCGCCCGCCCAGCCGGACTGCTGGCCCGCGTACCAGGGCGCGCCGGCGTGGTGGCCGGCGTTCGGCTGCGGGTAGCCGTGCTGGCCGGGCGCCGGGTAGCCGGAGACCGGGTACGGCGGCGCGGACGGGGTGGCGGCCGGCGGCTCGTACCCGGTCAGCTGGGGGGTGGCCGGCTGAGCGGCGGGCGCGGCGGAAGTGACGGCCGTGGCGTCCGTGGCGTCACCGGCGGTCGGGACGACCTGGACGGGGGTGGTCGGGGAGTCGGACTGCGCGCGCTCGTCACGCGGCAGCTCGGCGGTGGGGTGCGACGGCTCGGCGTCGGTGGGGGCCGGCCGGCGCTGCGGGTCGGACTCGAACTCGGTCATGGAACTACCTTCTCCCTCCGCACTGCGATCAACCTGGAACCGTCCTGGAAGTTGGCTGAAAGTCACTCGTCCGCCGCGTCGATCTGTGCCAGCAGCGGGATCCGGACCCGGAAGGTGGCGCCACCACCGGGCGTCTCGGCCACCGAGACCGAGCCGTGGTGGGCGGCGACGAGCGCCGCCACGATGGCCAGGCCGAGCCCGGTGCCGGTGTTGCCGTCGGCTCGCCGCGTCCGTGCCGCGTCGGCCCGGTAGAACCGTTCGAAGACCCGTTCGGCCTGCTCCGGGGAGAGGCCCGGGCCGGTGTCGGCGACCTCCACCACGGCGAAACCGCCCGGTTCGCTGTGCAACCGCACGCGGATCTCGGCGTCCGGCGGGGTGTGGGTCAGCGCGTTGGTGACCAGGTTGCCGATCACCTGGCGCAGCCGCGCGTCGTCGGCGGACACGACGAGCGGGCCCGAGTCCGGCTCGATCTCCAGATCGATCCGCCGATCAGGGGCCATGGCCCGGGCGGCGTGCACGGCGTCGGAGGCGAGCACCGGCAGCTCCACCGGGGTCAGCGACAGCGGCCGCTCCCGATCCAAGCGGGCCAGCAGCAGCAGGTCCTCCACCAGCAGCCCCATCCGGGCCGCCTCGTCCTCGATCCGGCGCAGCAGGCCGGCGGTCTGCTCCGGTGCCCGCGCCGCACCCTGCCGGTACAGCTCGGCGAAGCCGCGAATGGTGGTCAACGGGGTCCGCAGCTCGTGCGAGGCGTCCGCGACGAACTGCCGCATCCGCTCCTCGGAGCGCCGGGCCCGCGCCTCCGACGCCTGGGCGGAGGCGGCGGCGTCCCGGGCGGCGCTCTCGGCCCAGCGGGCCGACGTCTCCGAGGCGGCTCGGGCGGTGAACGCCGCCTCGATCTGGGTGAGCATCGCGTTCAACGCGCGCGACAGCCGACCCAGTTCGGAGGTGGGATGCTCCTGGCCCTGCTCCGGGTCGGGCACCCGGCGGGTCAGATCACCCCCGGCGATCGCGGCGGCGGTGCGCTCGATCTCCACCAGCGGCTTGAGGCTGGTCCGGACGATCGCCGCGCCGACCGACGCCAACATGATCAGCACCGCGCCGCCGACCAGCAGGTCGATCCAGGCCAGCCGCTTGACGGCGGAGTCGACGTCGGTCAGGTGCTCGCCGATGGCCGCCATCTGGCCGTTGGGCAGCTCGGTGTAGAGCATCCGCCAGCGCACCGAACTGTCCCGCGCGTGGACGGTGCGCGGCTTGCCGTCCTGCTCCCGCTCTTGCGCCGCGAACCCGGCCGCGTCGTCCGGCCACGGCGGCAGATCGACCGTCTGGAAGCGGGACGTGTCGTACCGGAAGGCCTGCACCTTGCCTGTCGACGGGCTGGTCAGCACGATCACGTAGTCGCTGGGCAGCGAGACGACGTTCGACGTGAGCGTGAGGGACTGGATGCGGCCCGCCGAGTCGCGTAGCTCCAGGTCGATCTGGTCGACCAGGTAGTTGTGCAGGAAGTACGCGGTCGAGACGCTGATCACCACCAGGGCGCCGGAGACCAGGGCGAGCACCGAGGCGACCAGCTTGACCCGCAGCGGGACGCTGCGGACCCGCCCTTTCGCCTGCTGGACCCGGTTCACGCCGCCGGCTTGCGCAACACGTACCCGACGCCGCGAAGGGTGTGGATCAGCCGGGGCTGGGTGGTGTCGACCTTGCGTCGCAGGTAGGAGATGTAGGACTCGACGATGTTGTCGTCACCACGGAAGTCGTAGTTCCAGACGTGGTCGAGGATCTGCGCCTTGGACAGCACCCGGTTGGCGTTGAGCATCAGGTAGCGCAGCAGCTTGAACTCCGTCGGCGAGAGCTGGACGCGCTGGCCGGCCCGGTGCACCTCGTGGGTCTCCTCGTCCAACTCCAGGTCGGCGAAGGTGAGCCGGGACGGGGCCTGCTCGCCGGTAGTGGTGCGGCGCAGCACGGCGCGGATCCGGGCGGTCAGCTCCTCCAGGCTGAACGGCTTCGTGACGTAGTCGTCGCCGCCCAGGGTCAACCCACGGATCTTGTCGTCGGTGGCGTCCCGGGCGGTCAGGAAGACCACAGGCGTACGCGTGCCGCCCTCGCGGAGCATCCGGATGACCTCGAAACCGTCGAGATCCGGAAGCATCACGTCGAGCACCACCAGGTCGGGCCGGTGGTCCTTGGCGGCGTTGAGCGCCGCGCTCCCACTGGTCGCGGTGGCCACGTCGAAGCCCGCGAACCGCAGGCTCGCGGAGAGCAGTTCGAGGATGTTGGGGTCGTCCTCGACGACGAGGAGTCGCGCCTCGGTCTGGGTAGCGGGCATGGGCCCATCATCGGTGACGTCACTGCGCCGCCGCTGGATGGTTCCTGGAAAATGCCTGTGAGTCGTGGCCGGACCCTTGACCCTGCTCAGCGCAGCAGGCGGCGCAGCCCGTCCAGGGCGCCGTCGAGCAGCCGGATCGCGGTGCTCAGCTGGGTTTCGCTGAACTGTCGGGCACGCACGAGCCGGCCCACCTCGGCGGTGAACGCGGCCAGCCGCTGGTCGAGTTCGTCGAGCAGCGCGGCCTGCGGCCCGGCGGTCGGCGTCGGCCGGGGCGGCGCCGCGGGGGCCTCCCACCGGTTACGCCGGGTCTGCCGGGTGGCCTCGCTCAGCTCCCGTTTGAGGTCGCGTACCGACCCGCGCACCTCGCTGCGGATCTCGCCGGCCAGGCTGGAGAGGTCGGCCACCGAGGCCGCGATGTCCGATTCCAGCTCGGTCAGCTCACCGGCGCGCTGGTGCAGCTCGGCACGGCCGGCGTCGGTGATGTCGTACGTCTTGCGGCCGCCGGCAGCGGTGTGGCTGACCAGCCCCTCGGCCTCCAGCCGTTGCAGGCGGGGATAGATGGTGCCGGCGCTGGGCGCGTAGAGCCCGAGGAACCGGTCCTCCAGAAGGCGGATCAGTTCGTACCCGTGCTTCGGGCCGTCGTCGAGGAGCTTGAGGAGATAGAGCCGGAGCCGTCCGTGGCTGAACACGGCGGTCACGGCAGCTCCTCGGAATCGTTGTCGACCGCTCGGGCGAGCAGGGCGATGCTGCCCGAGGTCGCGGAAGCCCAGAGCTTACCTTCGCCGGCGCCGAGCACTCCCTCGCTGCTGCGCAGTGGGAACGTCGAGGTGCGGACCTGCGGAAAGCCGCTGGTGATCCGGCCGGAGGCGGTGTGCATCTGGACGGCGAGGTCGCTGTCCTCGCGGACCCGGACGGTGATGCTGCCCGAGATGGTGGTCAACCGGATCTCGCTGCGTCGGGGGTTGTCCAGGTCGCAGGTGATCGCCCCGGAGACGGTCTGCGCACGCACCCGCTCGGCGGCGCTGTCGGCGAGGATCACCTCCCCGGAGACCGTCTCCAGAGTGAGGTCGCCCCGGACGCCGAGCGCCTCCACCGGCCCGGAGGTGATCGTCGCGGAGGTGTTGCCGCGCAGGCCCATCAGGGTGATCTGACCGGCGGTGACGTGCACCGCGGTCTGCCGGCGTAGACCGGAGACGACCACCGAGCCCGCGACCAGCCCCAGGTCGGCCAGGACGTCGGCGGGCACAGCGAGCGAGACGTCCACCCGGGGGTAGCGGTGGATCATCCGGAACCAGCGCAGGACGTCCGTCCAGCCGTGGCCGCGCTCCTGACGGACGGTGAGCCGGCCGTCGGAGTGGACGATCAGGACCGGCCGGCGACCGACCTGGGTGACGTCGATCCGGGTCGGGCCGTCGGTGGCGACCACGTTGAGCCGGCCGCTCACCAGGCGGACGTCCAGCCGGGTGACCGGGCCGTCCACGGTGAGCCGCTGCGGGCTCTCGACCGTCCATCCGGCCATGGGTTTCCTCCCCTCGACGACGCGCGGACACGCGCCTGACAGGGAGGACAGTAACGCGATACATCGCGATAGCACAAGACAGGTCGCGTGTTGGTCGCTCTTGCGCCGGGCGGGGTCGACGACCGCGACCCCGCTTCCCCTCAGGCCGCCAGGTCCAGCTCCCGGCCGGACGTCGGCACCGGCACGGAGACCGCCGGGGTCACCGTGGGCAGCACCGGACGCAGGCGGGTCCGCGCCACGCCGCCTGCCGGCAGCAGGTGTACGGCCGACTCGGCCGCCCGGGCCAGCAACCGCCGGTCGGCAGCACGGGCCGGGTGCAGCGCGGCGGCGATCGTCACCGACACCACGATGTCCCGCGCCGCGACCACCCTGGCCACCGAGCGCAGCAGGGTGTCCGCACCGAGGAAGGCCGTTGCCGTGGTGGTGGAGCCGATGGCCTCGCAGCGGTAGGCGAGCCGCAGCGGCACCACCGGGCTGCCCGCGTCGATGGCCGCCTGGAACATCGCCGGCCGAAAGCCGCCGCCCGGGCGGCAGTCGGCAGCGCCGTCACCAGCGCACCAGGTCGTACCCTCCGGAAACACCGCCACCGACCGGCCGGCGCGCAGCGTCTCGGCGACCCGGCCGACGCTCGTCGGCAGTGCCCGCGGCCGGGACCGGTCCACGAAGACCGTGCCCGCCGCCGCGGCCAGCAGCCCGACCACCGGCCAGGAGCGGATCTCCCGCTTCGCGACCATCCGGGTGGGCGCGACCGCCAGCACCGCGAGGATGTCCAGCCAGGAGACGTGGTTGGCGACCAGCAGCGCCCGCCGCCGGGGCAACCGACCCCGGATCACCAGCCGGACGCCGAACGCCCGCGTGGTCGCCCGGGCCCAGCCGCGTGCCGCCGCCTGCCGCTCCCGGGTCGGAAGCACGGGCAGCAGCAGCACCAGGCCGACCCCGGCGACCAGCATTCCGGTCGCGGCGACCAACCGCAGCACCCGGCGGGCCACCGGCACCGTGGGCACCTCGCCGGCCGCCGGCAGGCAGTCGTCGTCACAGCCCGAGGAGGGCCGCCACAGATCGTGCGCCCCGGTGGTCACCGCTGCTCCCCGCCCAGAAAGTGGCGCAGGTAGCGCGGGTTCATCCGGTCCAGGGAAAAGAGCACGTAGAAGTCCGCGCACCCGAAGTCGGGGTCGTACGCTGGCTCGCCGCAGATCCACGCGCCGAGCCGGAGGTAGCCCCGCAGCAGCGGTGGCACCACGACGCGCCCCGCCGGTCCGACAGCGGCCACCGGCGCGGCGGCGGCCGGGCCGGGAGCCGTGGCCGACTCGGCGAACCAGGGTCGCCGTGGGCGGACCCGCAACGGCGGCGGCGACAGGTGCCGGGCCTGGGCCTGGCTCCACACCTCGGCGACCGTGCGCCCACCGTCGCCCACCGGCACCGAGGCACAGCCACCGAGCCAGCGGGAGCCACGCAGGTGCAGGTACCGGGTGATGCCGGCCCACATCAGATTGATCACCGCGCCCGAGCGGTGGTCCGGGTGCACGCACGACCGACCCGCCTCGACGAGGTCGTCGCGGAGCGGGTCGAGCGCGGAGAGGTCGAACTCCTCCTCGGCGTACCGCTGGTCGGTGCGTCCGGGCGGTAGCAGCCGGTAGGTGCCGACCACCTCGCCGGTGCTGTCCTCGCGGACGATCAGGTGGTCGCAGTACGCGTCGAAGGGGTCCACGTCCAATCCGGCCTCGCCGGGAAGGAGGGTGGCGCCGAGTTCGGTGGCGAACACCTCGTGGCGCAGGCGTTGCGCGGCCGCGACCTGGGTGGGGTCGTCGGCGATCAGCAGGGTGTATCCGCTGGTCTTCAGGGATGTGCCAGCGGCATGCAGAACGGCCATGGGATCTGTGTAGGTGCCCGGGTTGCCATCCACGGGGACCACCGGTGTCGATCGGGTGAACGCCGGCAGGCGAGACCGCTGGCGGCACCCCGCGAAGACCGTGCGAGGCTGCCCGGGCAGGCCGGCGAAGGCGCCGGTACGCCCACCGGAGGTCGACGATGCGCATCGAGTCCCGCTACAACGGGCCCCCCGGTTCCGGCAACGGCGGCTGGAGCGCGGGAGTGTTCGCCACCGAGGCCGGCGGCAGCGATCCGGTCGAGGTGACGCTGCGCCGGCCACCACCGCTGGAGACCGAGTTGACGCTGGTCGACGGTGCGGTCCGTGACCCGTCCGGCGAGCTGGTGGCCGAGGTGCGCCCGGCCGGGGTCGTCGATGCCGTCGTACCCCCGGTGGACCTGGCCACGGCGGTGGCTGCGGCGGCCCACTTCCCCGGCCTGGTCGAGCATCCCTTCCCCGGCTGTTACGTCTGTGGGCCGCAGCGGGCGGACGGGTTGCGGATCTTTCCTGGCCGGCTGCCCGATGGGCGGACCGCGGCGCCGTTCCGGGCACCCGAGCAGGTCAGCGAGGCCACGGTCTGGGCGGCGCTGGACTGCCCCGGCGGTTGGGCGGTGCTCGCGCCCGGTCGCCCGTACCTGTTGGGCCGGATCGCCGCCGTGGTCACGGCGCTACCCGGACCGGGCGACGAGTGCGTGGTGACCGGGGCGTTGCTGCGCGTCGATGGGCGCAAGGCGCTCGTGCACACCAGTCTGTACGGCCCGGACGGGTCGTTGCTCGGCGCGGCACAGGCAACCTGGATCGCCCGCTGAAGCCGGGCCGTAGTCCGCAGGGATGAGTCGCCTCCACCCCGCGACGGAGGCGAACGTACCGACCGCGCCTGATTGACCTTGTTGCCACGGGCCGTCACGCTGTGCCACGGCGTACCTCGACGCCACACACGGGAGGAGAACGATGACTGACGGGCAGAGAAGCCCCACCAGCGACGGTCAGATCGTGGTGTCCGGTCTGACGAAGCAGTACAAGAGCGTCCGGGCGGTGAACAACCTGTCCTTCACCGTGGCGCCGGGGCGGGTGACCGGCTTCCTCGGCCCGAACGGCGCCGGCAAGACCACCACGCTGCGCATGCTGCTGAACCTGGTCACCCCCACCGCCGGCACGGCCACCATCAGCGGCCACCGGTACGCCGACCTCGCCGACCCGCTGCGGCACGTCGGCGCGGTGCTGGAGGCCTCCAGCGCGCACAAGGGCCGTACCGGCATCAACCACCTGCGGGTGATCTGCGCGGCGGCCGGGCTGCCGAAGCAGCGGGCCGACGAGGTGTTGGCCCTGGTCGGGCTGAGCCCGGCGGCGAAGCGCAAGTTCAAGGGTTACTCGCTGGGCATGAAGCAGCGGCTCGGCATCGCCGCGGCGATGCTCGGTGACCCCCGGGTGCTGATCCTGGACGAGCCGGCCAACGGGCTCGACCCGGAGGGCATCCGATGGATGCGCGGGTTCCTCAAGAACCTCGCCCACGAGGGCCGCACCGTGCTGGTCTCCAGCCACCTGCTGTCGGAGATGCAGCTCCTCGCCGACGACGTGGTGATCATCGCGGCCGGTCAGCTCGTCCGGCAGGGGCCGGTCGACCAGGTGCTCGGGTCGATGGCGCAGGGCGCCCTGGTCCGGGTCCGCACCCCGCAGGCCGAGGCGCTGACCGCCGCGCTGAAGGCGCAGTCGGCGACCGTCGACACCGACGAGCACGGCACCCTGCTGGTCGCCGGGGTCGACGCACCCACTGTCGGCCGGGCCGCGCTGGCCGCCGGGGTGGAACTGCACGAACTGTCCACCGAACGGCCCGACCTGGAACGGGTCTTCCTGGAGCTGACGGCCGGAAAGGCGGGCATCCGATGAACCTGGTCCGATCCGAGCTACTCAAGATCCGTACCACCAGCACCTGGTGGTGGCTGGCTCTCGGCGCGTTCCTCTCGATCGCACTGGCCTTCGCTGTCAACGCGTGGTTGGCGGTCACGGCGCTCGGCGGCGACGCCGAGGAGATCGGCGTCAGCGCCGAGCAGGCGACAGCGCCGGCGCAGGCGGCGAACCTCTACACCTCGGGCCAGTACCTCGGGCTGATGTTCGTGATGCTCATCGGCATCCTGATGGTCACCAACGAGTTCTTCCACCAGACCGCGACCACGACGTTCCTGACGACTCCCCGGCGAACGTCGGTCATCGTCAGCAAGCTCGTCGCCGCCAGCCTGCTCGGATTCATGTTCTGGCTGGCCACCACGCTGATCGACCTGGCCGCCGGCGCGATCTTCCTGTCCGCCAACGACTACGGCACTCAGCTCGGTGAGTGGCCGGTGCAGCGGGCACTGCTATTCAACCTGCTGGCCTACGCCATCTGGACGATCCTCGGTGTGGGCATCGGCACGCTGATCACCAACCAGCTCGGTGCGGTGATCACGGCGGCGGTGCTCTATCTGATCGGCACCCAGGTGGTGGGTCTGCTCTTCCTGCTCCTGTCGAACCTCCTCGACAGCGAGGCGGTTCTCAAGTGGCAGGTCGTCTGGCCCGCTGTGGCGTCCCAGGTCATGATCACTGAAGGCACCTCGGAGTTCACACCGTCCTGGTGGGTCGGTGCCCTCGTGCTGATCGGCTACGCGCTGGTCAGCGGAATTGCCGGAGTTCTGCTCACCCGGCGGCGCGACATCGCCTGATGGCGTCTGCGACCCCGGGGCGGCAACGACAGGCTGGCCGCTCCGGGGTCGGGCGTCACCCTCGGCGACCGGCCGCGCGAGGGCCGGGTGTTACCAGTTCGACACGGTGCGCGCAGGCGTTGCTGAACTTCTGGCATCTTCTGTGAAACCGGCCACGGGACCGAGGCGGAAATGCCTGCGGGATCGGTACGGCGTAGCCTGGGAGCCGTACCCTCCGTGCCCCTGACCGGGCGGGAGGAACACACCGCGTGCCACACAAACCCGCGTGAAAGAGGCGATTACCGGCCGTGTCGACCCAGCAGACTTCGCAGGAGAACCCACTAGCGGGTTTCGGCCCGAATGAGTGGATCGTCGAGGAGATGTACCAGCGTTACCTCGCCGACCCAACGAGCGTCGATTCGGCCTGGCACGACTTCTTCGCCGACTACCGTCCGGCGCCCGGAGCGGCCACCCCGCGCGGCGCCGAGTCGTCGAACAAGCCAGCCGCCGCTCCCGAGCCCGACGGCCAGCCGGAGGCTGCCGCCGAGGTCAACCAGCCGAGCGCCAAGGCGAAGCCGGCGACTGCCACGAAGCCGGCCGCCGCGCAGTCGGCACCGGCCAAGCCCGCCGCCGCTCCGGCCACGGCCAAGGCCGCATCGGAGAAGGCCGCGCCGGCCAAGCCGGCCGCCAAGGCCGCTGCGCCGGCCGCTGACGGTCCGCAGACCACGCCGCTGCGTGGCGTCGCTGCGAAGATCGTCCAGAACATGGACGCCTCGCTGAGCGTGCCCACCGCGACCAGCGTCCGCGCGGTCCCGGCCAAGCTGCTGGTCGACAACCGCATCGTGATCAACAACCACCTCGCCCGGGGGCGCGGTGGCAAGGTCAGCTTCACCCACCTGGTCGGTTACGCGCTGGTCCGGGCGCTCGTCCAGCACCCGGAGATGAACAACTCCTTCGCCGAGGCCAACGGCAAGCCCGCCGTGCTCCGGCCGGCGCACGTCAACCTCGGCATCGCGATCGACCTGGCCAAGCCGGACGGCAGCCGCAACCTGGTGGTCCCCTCCATCAAGGGCTGCGAGACGATGGACTTCCGGCAGTTCTGGCAGGCGTACGAGGACGTGGTCCGACGGGCGCGGCGCAACGAGCTGACCATGGAGGACTACTCCGGCACCACGATCTCGCTGACCAACCCGGGCGGCATCGGCACCGTGCACTCGATGCCGCGGCTGATGCAGGGCCAGAGCGCGATCATCGGCGTCGGCGCGATGGAATACCCGGCCCCCTACCAGGGCATGTCCGAGACCACCCTGGCCGAGCTGGCCGTCAGCAAGATCATCACGCTGACCAGCACGTACGACCACCGGATCATCCAGGGCGCGCAGTCCGGCGAGTTCCTCAAGGTGATGCACGAGCTGATCCTGGGTGAGCACGGTTTCTACGACCAGGTCTTCACCTCGCTGCGCATCCCGTACGAGCCGGTGCGCTGGGTGCGCGACGTCGCCGTCAACTCCGAGGGTCAGATCAACAAGACCGCCCGGGTGCACGAGCTGATCCACGCGTACCGGGTGCGCGGTCACCTGATGGCCGACACCGACCCGCTGGAATTCAAGATCCGCAAGCACCCCGACCTGGACGTCCTCCAGCACGGGCTCACCCTGTGGGACCTTGACCGCGAGTTCCCGGTCAACGGCTTCGCCGGCCGGCAGCGGATGAAGCTGCGCGAGATCCTCGGCGTGCTGCGCGACTCATACTGCCGCCGGGTCGGCATCGAGTACATGCACATCCAGGACCCGGAGGAGCGTCGCTGGGTCCAGGAGCGGATCGAGCGCAAGTACGAGAAGCCGGCCGCCGACGAGCAGAAGCACGTGCTCAACCGGCTGAACGCCGCCGAGGCGTTCGAGACCTTCCTGCAGACCAAGTACGTCGGCCAGAAGCGCTTCTCCCTGGAGGGCGGCGAGTCGCTCATCCCGCTGCTCGGTGAGGTGCTGGAGTCCTCGGCCGAGAACGGCCTGGACGAGGTCGTCATCGGCATGGCCCACCGGGGTCGGCTCAACGTGCTGGCGAACATCGTCGGCAAGCCGTACGAGAAGATCTTCTCGGAGTTCGAGGGCCACCTGGACCCGCGCTCGACGCAGGGCTCCGGCGACGTGAAATACCACCTGGGTCAGAACGGCAAGTTCACCACCCCCGACGGCGAGCACTCGGTCAAGGTGTCGGTGGTGGCCAACCCGTCGCACCTGGAGGCCGTGGACCCGGTGCTGGAGGGCATCGTCCGGGCCAAGCAGGACCGGATCGACCTCAAGCTCGAGGGTTACACAGTGCTGCCGCTGGCGGTGCACGGTGACGCCGCGTTCGCCGGGCAGGGCGTGGTCGCCGAGACGCTCAACCTGTCGCAGCTGCGCGGCTACCGCACCGGCGGCACGGTGCACGTGGTGGTCAACAACCAGGTCGGCTTCACCACCGCCCCGGAATACAGCCGGTCCAGCCTCTACAGCACCGACGTGGCCCGGATGATCCAGGCGCCGATCTTCCACGTCAACGGCGACGACCCGGAGGCCGTGGTCCGGGTGGCCCGGCTGGCCTTCGAATACCGGCAGACGTTCAACAAGGACGTCGTGATCGACATGGTCTGCTACCGGCGGCGCGGGCACAACGAGGGCGACGACCCGTCGATGTCCAACCCCCAGATGTACAAGATCATTGACTCGAAGCGCTCGGTCCGCAAGCTCTACACCGAGGAGCTGATCGGCCGCGGTGACATCACCGTGGAGGACGCGGAAGAGCTGCTGCGCGACTACCAGGCACAGCTGGAGAAGGTCTTCAAGGCCACCCGGGACGCCGCGGCGGCACCGCGCCAGCTCAACCGGCCGCGCCGCGAGGAGGAGCCGGAGCCGCAGGTCGACACCGCCACCGACGCGTCAGTGGTCAAGGCGGTCGGCGAGGCGCACATCAACCTGCCGGAGGGCTTCACCCCGCACAAGCGGATCCAGCAACTGCTGGACCGGCGGGCGAAGATGTCCGTCGAGGGCAACATCGACTGGGGCTTCGGCGAGATCATCGCGCTCGGTGCGCTGCTGCACGACGGGGTAACGGTCCGGCTGGCCGGCCAGGACTCGCGTCGCGGCACGTTCGTCCAGCGGCACGCTTCGGTGGTCGACTCCCGCACCGGCGAGGACTATCTGCCACTCAAGTCGCTCACCGGCGACGGCGAGCGCTCCCGGTTCTTCGTGCACGACTCGCTGCTCAGCGAGTACGCGGCGATGGGCTTCGAGTACGGCTACTCGGTGGAGAACATCAACGCGCTGGTCGCCTGGGAGGCCCAGTTCGGTGACTTCGTCAACGGTGCCCAGTCGGTGATCGACGAGTTCATCTCGTCCGGCGAGGTGAAGTGGGGCCAGCGCTCCGCCGTCACCCTGCTGCTGCCGCACGGCCACGAGGGCCAGGGCCCGGACCACACCTCCGGCCGGCCGGAGCGGTTCCTGCAGATGTGCGCCGAGGACAACATGCGGGTGTCCATCCCGACGACCCCGGCGAACTACTTCCACCTGCTGCGCCGCCAGGCACTGTCGCCCAAGCGCAAGCCGCTGGTGGTGTTCACGCCGAAGTCGCTGCTGCGGCACAAGCTCTGCGTCTCGTCGGTGGAGGACTTCACCACCGGCACCTTCCAGCCGGTGCTGCGCGACACGGCCGCCCCGGCACCGGAGGCGGTGAAGCGGGTGCTGCTCTGCTCGGGCAAGGTCTACTACGACCTGTTCCAGGCCCGGCAGGAGCGCGGCGTCACCGACACCGCGATCCTCCGGATCGAGCAGCTCTACCCGCTGCCGGTGGAGGAGATCCGGGCCGCCCTCGCGCAGTTCCCGAACGCGGAGGACTTCGCCTGGGTGCAGGAGGAGCCGGCCAACCAGGGTGCCTGGTCGTTCGTCGCGCTCAACCTGCTGGAGCACCTCACGGACGTCCGGCTGCGGCGGATCTCCCGCCCGGCCGCGGCCGCCCCGGCGGTCGGCTCGGCCAAGACCCACGAGGTCGAGCAGAACGCGCTGATCGAGGCGGCTCTCCCCCGCCCGTGACCTGACCGCACCGCGAGAGCCGGGGCAGGGCCGTTCACCACGGTCCTGCCCCGGCTCCGTCGGTCCACTTGACCACCCGCCCGGCCCTGCCGGGCCGAGTAAGAGGACGTACCCATGTACTTCACCGACCGTGGCATCGAGGAGCTGGTCGAGCGCCGGGGCGATGAGCAGGTGACCCTGGAGTGGCTGGGTGAACGCCTGCGCGACTTCGTCGACCTCAACCCCGACTTCGAGACGCCGATCGAGCGGTTCGCCACCTGGCTGGCACGGCTCGACGACATCGACGAGGACTGAGCCACCCGGTGCCGGGAAGCGCCGCCCGGCTGGGCATCTGACGGGCGGCTGACGGCTGGCCGCTGGCAACTGGCCGCTGGCCGGCGCCTGCCGGTCAGCCGGTACGGGAGGCGACGGGTTCCAGGCCGGTGCGTCGCAGTTTCTGCCAGCCCAGCCGGCCGCCGGTCAGCGCGGTGACCACGGCCTGGATCATCACCAGGTACATCAACTGCCGGTAGACGAACTGCTGGAGCGGCAACACCCACAGCACGCCCAGCTTCTCCCGGTCCAGCCGGAACGCCACCACCGCGGTGACCAGCTGCACGCCGAGCATGACCAGCCAGGCCACCGCCGTGGCGGTCCGGTCGAGGAAGAAGAGGCCGTACAGGGCCAGCAGGTCGATCACCGGCGCGAGCAGCGGCAACAGCACGCCGAAGAGGCTGAGGAAGAACAGGCAACGCCGGGTGAACCGGCCCGACGCACCCCTGTCGAACACGGAGCGGCGATGCTTCCACATCGCCTGCATGGTGCCGTAGCTCCACCGGTAGCGCTGTTTCCAGAGCTGGCCGATGCTCGTCGGCGCCTCGGTCCAGGCACGGGCCGTCTCCTCGTAGACGACCTTCCAGCCGGCCCGGCCGAGCGCCATGGTGACGTCGGTGTCCTCGGCCAGGGTGTCATCGGTCATTCCCCCGGCGTACCGCAGCGCCTGCCGCCGGAAGCCGCCGATCGCCCCGGGCACCGTCGGCATGCAGCGCAGCGTCTCGTAGAGGCGCCGGTCCAGGTTGAATCCGATCACGTACTCGATGTGCTGCCACTTGGCGATCAGACTGCGCCGGTTGCCGACCTTCACGTTGCCTGCCACCGCGCCCACCTGCGGGTCGGCGAAGGGCTGCACGAGCCGACGGACGGCGTCGGGTTCGAAGACGGTGTCCCCGTCGACCATGACGATCAGGTCGTGCCGGGCCAGCGCCACGCCGGTGTTCAACGCGCTGGGTTTGCCACCGTTGGGCTTGCGCACCACCCGGACATTGGGCAGGCGGAGGGCGTCGACGATGTCCGCGGTCCCGTCGGTGGAGCCGTCGTCGACGACGACCACCTCGATTCCGCCGGGATGGTCGCCGCCGGCGAGTGAACGGACCGCCGCGGCGATCCCCTCCTTCTCGTTGTACGCCGGGACGATCACCGACACCGGCGCGGTGACCGGCGGCCCCCACGTCCAGTCCCCGGCCCGACGGCGCCGGGCGTGTCGCCCGGCGAGCAGGAACAGCACGGCGGTACGCGCCAGCGTGAGCACCCCGACGAGCACGAAGAGGATCCCGAACACGCTCAGCACGTGGTCGGCGCCCCGTACCGCCCAGACCAGCATCCGGCCGCGCCAGCGGTCCCCCGCGGTGGCTGCGGCACCGGATTCCGCCCGGTGGTCGACACCGGCGGCGGCGAAGGCGAGGTTCAGTCCCTCGGTCGCGGTGACGAAGCGGTATCCCCTTTCCTTCATCATGGGGATGAAGCGGTCGAGGGCGGCGACGGTCTGTGCGCGGTCACCGCCGGCGTCGTGCCAGAGGGTGATCGCGCCCGAGGCACCGTCCGGGGTGGCGTTCTCGACGATCCTGTCGACGCCGGGCAGCGCCCAGTCCTGGCTGTCGGTGTCGTTGAGCACGGTCAGATACCCGAGGTCACCGGCGGCGATCAGCACCGGCCAGTCCTGGTTGTCGATCGCGTCGGCATGCGAGGAGTACGGAAACCGGACCAGTGAGGTGCGCACGCCGGTGACGGCGGCGAGGGCGAGCTGGGTCTGGGCGTACTCCAGGTCTCGCCGCCATCCGGACAGCTCGCTGAGGTCGGGGTGGGTGAACGTGTGCACGCCGAGCTCGTGGCTGCCCTCGACCAGGTTGCGGGCCATGTCGGGGTGCCGGGCGACCTGCGAACCCAGCACGAAGAACGTGCCCTTGACCTGGTGGGCGTCCAGGACGCGCAGAACCTCGGGGGTCCAGACCGGGTCGGGGCCGTCGTCGAAGGTGAGCGCGATGGTCCGTTCGGGCAGGCGGTAGGAGCGGACCTGCTCGCTGTTGGCGCTGATGATCGGCCCCCCGTTCACCACCGAGGTGGGGACCTCGCGTTGCCCCTGGTTGCTGTGCTGGTGGTCCGGGGTGAAGGAGGCGTTGGTGTACGCGTTGACCAGGAGCACGCCGGTCAGGACCGCCAGAAGCATGCCGAGCAGGACCCAGCGCGGTGGCGGTACGGCCCGGCGGCGGCGGGCCGTGATCGCCGGCTCAGCCATCCGCGGGGAGTCCGTCGGTGGGGGAACCGCCGGGCTCGATGTCGATGGTTTCCTCGGGCGGGGGCGGCGGGTCCTCGGTCGAGGGTGAGTCTGCGGGTGTCGGAGCCGCCGAGGTGGTCCGCCCTGGGCTGGGCGAGGTCGGCACGCCGGCGGGGTCACCGCTCGCCGGGCGGGTGGCGCTCGGTGACCGTGTGGGGGCAGGCGAACGGGGAGCCGGGGCGACGGTGGGTGCCACCGTGGCCGCCGACGTACGGGGGACGGCTGTCGAGGGCTCGGGGATGGCGGTGATCGCCTCGGCCTGCGGCGACTGGGGCCGTTCGGACTGCTCGACCTCGTCCAGGAAGGGGAGCACCGTGTGCGGCTCCACCATGCCGCCGGCGAAGCTGACGGCCACCAGCCCGGTATAGGTCAGGCCCAGCAGACCGACGACGTACGCGAGCCAGCGCAGGCGGGAGCGGCGTCGGCCGCTGGGGTCGACGAAGACCGGAGGCGGTTGGGGCACGGCGGCGATCAGCGCGGTGGGGCCGTCGGAGCGGTTGACCACCATGGTGGGCTCGTCGAGCGGTGCCGCCGGGCGGGCCCGGGAAACTCCGTCCATGCCTGCCGGCGTCAGCTTCCCGGTCGGCGTATCGTCGCTGCTCAAGCCCCGGGTGGTCATGGGGTGGGAGTCTAAGCGTGAATTTTTCTCAGCTCTGACGATGGCTCACTGAATGAGACGCCGACCGCACCGTCGGGCCGCGCCGGGTCACCGCCACCACCCTGCCGGCAGCCGGACGGGTCAGCGTCAGCCGCCAATGAAGGCGTTGATCAGCTTGTGGGGTGTGCCGTCGCCCAGCATGTCCTCAAGGTCAGGGCCCTCGGCGTTCGCCCCGACGCTACGCACGAACATTGCCTGCTCGTATTCGGCGAGCGCCGTCTCCACGTCGTCGGGGTGCGCGGCGATGGCCTCGCCCAGTTCTGCGCCGTCCAACAGGGCCAGGTTGGCACCTTCGCCGTTGGGGGCCGCCAGGTGTGCGGCGTCGCCGAGCAGGGTCACCCCGGGCGTCCGGTCCCACCGGTGCTCGGCGGGCAGGGTGAAGATGTGGCGCAGGACCGGTGGGGTCTCGCCGTCGGTGACCAGAGCGGTGAGCTCAGGCGCCCAGCCGTCGAACTCCTGCACGATCCGAGCGGTGGCGACGTCGGGGTCGGTGAAGTCGATGGTGGCGAACCAGTCCTGCGGCCTGGCGAGCATCACCCAGGTATGCAGGTTCCCGTCGCGCTCCCGGTGGGCCAGGATTCCCCTGCCCGGCTCCAGCACCATCATCGCTCCGCCGCCGACGGTTTCCGCGCTGGTCGGGTGCCGGGCATCCCCGTCGAACAGGTGGGTCTCGATGAACGAGAAGCCGGTGTATTCGGGTGTCGCGTCGGAGAGCAACGGTCGGACCCGGGACCAGGCGCCGTCCGCGCCGACCAGCACGTTCGTGACGACGGCAGTGCCGTCGGCGAAGGACACCTCGTGGCGGCCCTCGCCGAGGGTGCGGACGCCACTGACCTTGTGGCCCCAGCGGACGGTGCCGGCGGGAAGTGAGTCGAGCAGCATCTGCCGCAGTTCACCGCGCTGCACCTCGGGGCTGCCACCCGTGCCGTCGTCGGGCACGTCGAGCAGGAGGGTCCTGCGCCGGTCCAGGATCCGCATCGCCTGACGTCCCTCCAGGATGAGTTTGCGGAACTCCCCGGTCAGGCCCGCCATCTCCAGCGCCGGCTGGCCGTTGTAGTCGCGGATGTCCAGCAGGCCGCCCTGGGCGCGCGTCGCCGGGGACGTCTCCGCCTCGTAGACCGTGCACGGGACGCCGCGCACGTGCAGCACGCGGGCCAGCACCAGGCCGCCCAGACCTGCTCCGATGATCGTGACCGGTGTCGTCATGGTGGTCCTCCAGATCTGATGGGCGGCCCTTTTGGATCGCCGCTCCAAAACGACGTTAACACGCGATTGGAGCGGCGATCCAACGGGTGCGACACTAGGGGCATGGCAAAGAGAACGGCGAACGGATCCGCGCAGTCCCGGCGGCGCACGGACAGCCTGTCCAGGGAGCTGATCATCCAGACCGCGATCGAGATCCTGGACAGCGACGGCGAGAGCGCGCTGACGCTGCGTGCGCTCACCGTTCGCCTGAAGACCGGCTACGGCGCGATCTACCACCACGTCGCGGACAAGGGCGACCTGCTCGCGGCGGCCACCGATGACGTCATCACCCGCGTCCTGTCCGGCACGGCCACCGCCGCAGGCCCGCGCGACACCCTGCGCCTCCTCGCCCAGGGCCTGTTCGACGCGATCCACACCCACCCCTGGGTCGGTGCGGAACTCTCCCGGCAACCGTGGCGGCCCGCGCTACTGGACTTCTACGAGAGCATCGGCAGGCTGCTGGACGCGCTCGCCGTCCCCGAGGAGGCGCGCTTCGACGCGGCCGGGACGCTCGTGAACTACGTCCTCGGCGTCGCCGTGCAGAACGCCGCGAACGCCCGGCACCTCACTGGTAGCGACGCGGACCGGCAGGCGTTCCTCAACACCACCGCCGCGCAGTGGGCGCAACTGGACCCCGCCAGGTACCCGTTCGTGCACGCGACGGTGACGCAGCTACGCGAACATGACGACCGTGAGCAGTTCCTGGCCGGCATCGACATCTTCCTGGCCGGCATCGCAGCCCTGCGCCAGAAATGACCACCTGTCGGATCAGGCGGTGGACGGGGGCCATTGGGCCTGGGTGGCGGATCTCGCGATCTTCTAGGGTGGGTACGTGGCTCGCAGCGTGTATCTGACCAGCGTCGGTTCGGGCGGGGGCAAGTCGACCATCGCCCTCGGGCTGGCGGAGCTGTTGTCCCGACAGGTCGGGCGGATCGGCGTGTTCCGGCCGCTGGTCTCCGGCACCGGCCCCGACCCGATCCTTGCCCTGTTGCACGACCGCTACCGGGTCGACCTGCCCGAGGCCGACCTGACCGGCATGACATACGCCGAGGCGGCGGCGCTCGTCGCCGACGGGCGCCGGGAGGAGCTGATCTCCCGGGTCGTCGAGCGGTACCGGGCGGTCGAGCGGCAGTGCCCGGCGGTGGTCGTGGTGGGCAGCGACTTCGACGACCCGGGTGACCCGGCCCATCCCCGGGAGCTGGCCTTCAACGCCCGGCTGGCCACCGAGTTCGGCAGTGTGGTGGTGCCGGTGGTGGACGGTTTCGAGCAGGAGCCGGCGGCCGTCGCGGCGGCCATGCGGGGCGCGTACCACGATCTGGCCGACCTGGGAGCGACAGTGCTCGCGGTGATGGCCAACCGGGTGGCCGGGCCGATGACGCTGCCCGACCTGCCGGTCCCCGCGTACGCCATCCCGGAGGTGCCGACGGTGTCGGCGCCGACGGTGGCCGAGGTGGCGGCGGCGCTCGACGCCACCCTGCTGGCCGGGGACGACGCCGCGCTCAGCCGGGACGTGCTCGACTTCGTGGTCGGCGCGGCACACGTGCCGACCCTGCTGGACCACCTCACCGAGGGCGCCCTGGTGATCACCCCCGGGGACCGGGCCGACCTGCTCGTCGCCGCGAGCGCCGCGCACGTGGCCGGGCAGGTGTCGGTGGCCGGGCTGGTGCTCACGCTCGGCGAGCAGCCCGACCCCCGGGCCATGCGGCTGGTGGAGGGGCTGAACACCGGGCTCGCGGTGCTGTCCGTGCGCAGCGACAGCTACGACACGGTGGCCGCGTCCAGCCGGATCGAGGGCCGGCCCAGCGCGGCCAACCCGCGCAAGGTGGAGGCCGCGCTGGGCGCTTTCGAGCGCTGCGTGGACACCGACGACCTGGCCCGCCGGTTGCGGGTCAGCCGGTCGACCCGGGTCACCCCGCTGATGTTCGAGAACGAGCTGATCGACCGGGCCCGCTCGCAACGCCGGCACCTGGTGCTGCCGGAGGGCGCCGACGACCGGATCCTGCGCGCGGCGGAGATCCTGCTCCGCCGTGGGGTGGCCGAGCTGACGCTGCTGGGCCGACCGGACGACATCACCCGGCGCACCCGCGAGCTGGGCATCGACCTCGGCGACGCGAACGTGGTCGACCCGGTCACCAGCGACTGGCGGGACGACTTCGCTGCCGAGTACGCGCGGCTGCGCGCCCATCGGGGCATGACCGCCGAGCTGGCGCACGACATCGTGGCCCAGCCCAACTACTTCGGAACCCTGATGGTGGCGACCGGACGAGCCGACGGCATGGTCTCCGGCGCCACGCACACCACCGCCGCGACCATCCGACCGGCGTTCGAGATCATCCGTACCGTGCCGGAGGTCTCGGTCGCATCCAGCGTCTTCTTCATGCTGCTGGCGGACCGGGTGCTGGTCTATGGAGACTGCGCGGTCAACCGCGACCCGGACGCCGCCCAGCTCGCCGACATCGCGATCTCGTCGGCCGACACCGCCGCCCGGTTCGGCATCGAACCCCGGGTGGCCATGCTGTCGTACTCCACCGGCAGCTCCGGTGCCGGCGCGGACGTGGAGAAGGTCGCCGCGGCCACCGCGCTGGTCCGCGAACGCCGGCCCGACCTGCTGGTCGAGGGGCCAATCCAGTACGACGCGGCGATCGACCCGGCGGTGGCGGCCACGAAGCTGCCGGGAAGCCCGGTCGCCGGGCACGCCACAGTCTTCATCTTCCCGGACCTGAACACGGGCAACAACACCTACAAGGCGGTGCAGCGCTCGGCCGGGGCGGTCGCCGTCGGCCCGGTAATGCAGGGCCTGCGGCGGCCGGTCAACGACCTGTCCCGCGGCGCCATGGTGCCGGACATCGTCAACACCGTGGCGATCACCGCCATCCAGGCGGCCACCGAGGAGGCGTCGTGAGTCGGGTGCTGGTGCTCAACTGTGGGTCGTCGTCGGTGAAGTGGCGCCGCTACGACGGTGAGCAGGTGCTCGACCACGGCACCGTCGAGCGGGTCGGTGAGCCCGGTGGCGGCCCGGCGGACCACGCCAGTGCCGTCCGGCAGATCCTGGACGGGCTGGACCTGACCGGCCTGACGGCAGTCGGGCACCGGGTGGTGCACGGCGGCCGGAAGTTCAGCGCACCGGTGCTGGTCGACGACGCGGTCCTGGCCGCCATCAAGGACCTGGTGCCGCTCGCCCCGCTGCACAACCCGGCCAACCTGGCCGGCATCGAGGTGGCCCGCGCGGCGCTGCCGGACATCCCGCAGGTCGCCGTCTTCGACACCGCGTTCCACCACACCCTGCCGGAGGCCGCCGCGACGTACGCGATCGACCGCGAGGTCGCCGAGCGGTACGGCATCCGCCGGTACGGCTTCCACGGCACCTCGCACGCGTACGTGTCCCGCCGCACCGCGCAACTGCTGGGCCGCCCGTACGAGCAGCTCAACACGATCACCCTGCACCTGGGCAACGGGGCGAGCGCCTGCGCGGTGGCGAACGGTCGCAGCGTCGCCACCTCGATGGGCATGTCCCCGTTGCAGGGGCTGGTGATGGGCACCCGCAGCGGTGACCTCGACCCCACGGTGATCTTCCACCTGCGCCGGGAGGGCGGGCTGTCGGTCGACGAGATCGACGACCTGCTCAACCACCGCAGCGGTCTGCTCGGGTTGACCGGCGTGAACGACATGCGCGAGGTACTCCAGCGCCGGGCGGCCGGTGACCGGGCGGCGGAGCTGGCCTTCGACGTGTACTGCCGGCGCATCACCGGCTACGTCGGGGCGTACTACGCGCTGCTCGGCCACGTCGACGCGATCACCTTCACCGCCGGGGTCGGCGAACACGCGGCGCCGGTCCGGGCTGCCGCGCTGGCCGGCCTGGACCGGCTCGGCATCGCCGTCGACGATGTCCGCAACGGCGGCGAGGGCGACCGGGTGATCTCACCCGACGGCGCCGAGGTGAGTGTCTGTGTCATCCGCACCGACGAGGAACGGGAGATCGCCCGGCAGACCCGGGACGTGGTCGCGCGGGGCTGACGACGCGTCAGCGGCGGGCGTTGCGCCGACGCCGGGCACTGACGGTACGGCGGACCCGGTCCCGGCCAGGCCCACGTCTGGCCCGCGTCGGGCCGGAAGCCCGGTCCGGCAGGGTGGCCGACCAGACCATGCTCCCACCGATCACGGCGAAGGCCAGACCGAAGGGGATGCCGCCCCAGGCGTTGAGGACGAAGACCGAATCATCGGTGTTGCCGTTCTCGGCGAGGAACTCCTCGGGGTGCACCGGGTCGACCCACACCCGCAGCACCGCCGGCGGTTCCTCCATGCAGCCGCCGGCCGAGCCACAGAGGATCCGCTCGGAGTACCGGACACCCTCGTAGTCGTATCCGACCTGGATGGTGTCGGTGCCGCCGCCACGTCCGGTGGTGTCCCGGCGGTCGCTCACGTCAGCCAGAACCGGCACGCCCTCGGCCCGTAACCGCTCAGCCTTGGTGTGCAGGTGCCACTTGTAACCGGCGACGCTTGTCGCGTACGCGAGGCTGGTGAGCAGGAGCAGGACGCCCATGACGGCCGGACCGCGGCGGATGCTCCGGAGCCTGGTCAGCAGGGACGCCGACGGGTCGTCCGCCGGCCGTTGGCTGGGCGCGTCGGCCCGGTCCGGCACCCTCAGCTCGTCGCGAGCCAGGCGACGAGGGCGACCAGCACGACCACGACGACCGCCGCGCCGATGATCAGCGGCAGGCGGGACGGCGACTCCGCTGGCGCGGCGGCCTCCGGCGTCTGGCTGAACGCGCGGAACGCCTCGGTGTTGCCACTGGGGTCGGTGTAGTTCTCAGGCATGCCGGTGACCCTAGCGAAGCCGGTCCAGACGCACCGCCCCCGCCCGCACCGCCCGCTCGGGTCGACCCGCCCGGCGGAGCGGACCCGACCGGGTGGCGGGCACAGCCGGGCCGGTCGGCGGGGTCGTTGCGCACACTCGGGCACCTACCGTGGAACCATGGGGGCGCGACGGCTGGTCGCCGTACTGGTGACGGCACTGCTGGCTGGTTGCGCGCCGGCCACCGCCACGATCGACGAGGCCACCGGGCCGGTGTCGGCGCGTCGGGCGCCCGAGGGGTCGTACGCCGTCGGCGTGCGTACGCTCACCCTCGATCCGCGCTCGGCGCGCCCACTGCCGGTGACGATCTGGTTCCCGGCATCGGCGGACAGGGTGGCGGCCGGGCGGTTCCCGGTGGTGGTCTACAGCCACGGGCTGGGCAGCCGCCCCGATCTGCACGCCGGCCTGACCACCCGCTGGGCGGCGGCGGGGTTCGTGGTGGCCGCTCCCGCGTACCCGCACACCCGGCAGGGCGCCGCCCACTTCACCCGGGCCGACGTCCGCAACCAGCCGGCCGACGCGTGGCGGCTGATCCGGCACCTCGGGCGGCTCGACCGCAACCGCGAGGATCCGCTCGCCGGTCACCTGGACCTGACGTCGATCGGCGCCGCAGGGCACTCGGCGGGCGGTTTCACCACCTCCGGCATGTTCAGCGAGGGGCACCCGGCCCGGTTACGCGCCGGGATCGTGATCGCCGGGGGCGGGTTGCCCGGCAGCTTCGCGGGGCCGGTCGCGCCGGTGCTCTTCGTGCACGGCACAGCCGACGCCGTGGTGCCGCTGACGGTCGGACGGGCGGCCTACGGGCGTACCCCCGGCCCGGCCGCGTTCCTCAGCCTGCTCGGCCAGGACCACGGCGCGTACCTCACGCCGGGCCATCCGGGTTTCGCCCCGGTCCTCGCCACCACCACCGACTTCCTGCGCTGGACGCTGTACGGCGACAAGGCGGCGGGAGCCCGTCTCCCGGCCGACGCCCGCACTCCCCTGACCCGCTACGAGTTCCGTCCCGCCCACTGATGCCCGGGCGCGTCACTCCTGACGGTTCTGGTCGAGCAGATCCTCGTACACCCCGACCTTGAAGGTGATCAGATCCAGGCACTGGGCGAGCCGGCCGAGCTGGTCGGTGACGCGCCCGTGGTGCTCGCGCAGGAGCGCGAGTCGTTCCTCCTCGTTGCCCTCGCCCTCGCGAACAAGGTCGGCGTAGCGGCGGAGCGCGGGCAGCGGCATGCCGGAGGCGCGGAGGATGATGCAGATGCTCAGCCAGTCGACGTCGTCCTGGCTGTAGACGCGACGCCCGGCGGGCCCACGGCGTACGGGGCTGACGAAGACACCCTGCTGCTCGTAGAAGCGGAGCGCGTGCACGCTCAAGCCGGTGCGTTCGGCGACCTGCCCGATGCTCAGACTCGCGGTGACCTCAGCCATGCCGAGCAGGGTAGCGAGGGTTGACCTAGAGCCGACTCTAGCTCCTACGGTCCAGGTGATCACCACTGAGAGACACCTAGGAGCATCGGCATGCGCTATCGCACCCTCGGCGGCACCGGCATCGAGGTGAGCACCCACTGCCTCGGGACCATGATGTTCGGTGCCGTCGGAAACCCCGACCACGACGACTGCGTCCGCATCGTCCACTCCGCCCTCGACCAGGGCATCAACGTCGTCGACACCGCCGACATGTACGGCCGCGGCGAGTCCGAACAGATCGTGGGCAAGGCGCTGCGCGGGCGCCGCGACGACGTCGTGCTCGCCACCAAGGTGCACTTCCCGATGGGCGAGGGCCCCAACCAGGGTGGCAACTCGCGGCGCTGGATCCTCAAGGCGGTCGAGGGGAGCCTCCGGCGCTTGGACACCGACTGGATCGACCTCTACCAGGTGCACCGTCCCGACCCCTCGACCGACATCGAGGAGACACTCTCGGTGCTCACCGACCTCGTCCGCGAGGGCAAGATCCGCGCCTTCGGCTGCTCGACGTTTCCCGCCGAGGAGATCGTCGAGGCACACCAGGTCTCCGAGCGCCGCGGCCTCGGACGCCTGCGCACCGAGCAGCCGCCATACTCGATCCTGGCTCGCGGCGTCGAAGCCTCGACCCTGCCGGTCTGCCGGCGCTACGGCATGGGGGTGCTGGTCTGGAGCCCGCTCGCCTTCGGGTTTCTCAGCGGGAAGTACCGCAGGGACCAGCCCGTCGACCTGTCGGCCGGGCGTGCCGCCCTGCGGCCGGCGCAGTTCGATCCCACGATCGCCGAGAACGCCGCCAAGCTCGACGCCGTCGAGCAGCTCGTCGACCTCGCGGCCAGCATCGGCTGCACGCTTCCACAGCTCGCCATCGCCTTCACCGTGGCCCATCCGGCCGTCACCTCGGCGATCATCGGACCGCGGACCATGCCGCAACTGGAGGACCTGCTCAAGGGCGCCGCGCTCACCCTGGACGACGCGACCCTCGACCGGATCGACGAGATAGTGCCGCCCGGCACCAACCTGTACAACCCGAACGCCGCCTTCCGGCAGCGTGCCCTGACCGACACGGCGCTGCGGCGACGCCCCCTCGCCGACCGTGCTGCGGCCTGAGTGAGCCTGACGCCGGGACGCAGCGGTCGGTGATCGGGTGGGCACAGCGCGCCGAAGCCCGCCAGGCGGGTCCGCCGGGCAGGGCACAATTGGATTCATGTCGCGTCGCGTCACTCCCGCACTGATGGCCAGCACCGTGCTGATGGCCGGTCTGGTCGGCTGCTCAGCGGACACCCGCCCGAGTCAGAGCGGGCAGGCACCGCCGGTCGAGCCGAAGGCCGCCGCCACGCCGACACCGCAGGTCCCCGCCGGAAAGGCCCCGCAGCGCGCCTTCGCGGTCGGCGTACGCCAACTGAAGCTGGACCGGGACGGCCGCGCGCTGCCGACGACGCTCTGGTACCCGGCGGCCGGGCAGTCCGGCGGCGCTGCCAAGCGGTCGGCGGCGGCGGCGGAGGGCCGGTTCCCCGTGGTGATGTTCAGTCACGGTCTGGGTGGGCGGCCGGACGACTACGCCACGCTGCTGACCCGCTGGGCGGCGGCGGGTTTCGTGGTGGCCGCGCCGACGTTCCCGCACACCTCCCGGGGCGCGGACAACAACGTCCTCGACGTGCTCAACCAACCGGCTGACGTGTCGTACGCGTTGGATCAGGTGCTGGCGTTGGACGGCAAGGCCGGCGACGCGTTGCGCGGCCGGTTGGACGGCGAGCGGGTGGCCGCGGCCGGGCACTCGGCGGGCGGGGTGACCACCATCGGTCTGTTCACCGCGAGCAGGGACGAGCGGCTGGACGCGGGTGTGGTGTTCGCCGGCACGGCGCTCGGTGTGGGCACCGCGTTCGCCGGCGCGGCCGCGCCGCAACTGTTCGTGCACGGCGAGTTGGACGAGGTGGTCGAGTACGCGGCGGGCAAGGCCGCGTACGACAAGGTGCCCTGGCCGAAGGCGATGCTGAGCCTGCCCAAGGGCGACCACGGGCGGGCGCTGCTCAGCGACGGCGCCACGCTGCGGGTCGTCTCGGACACGTCGGTCGAGTTCCTGCGCTGGTCGCTCTACGGCGACCCGGCGGCCAGGAAGCGCATCCCCACCGACGCAACACGCGGCGACATAGCCACCTTCGACGATCACCTCTGACCCGACCAGGCCGAAAACGGCGAAGATCCCCGCAACATCAGTGATGTTGCTGCCTCAGCGCGCCCCGAGGCAGCACTTTCCCTGATGTTGCGCGGATCATGACGGCAGCGTCAGGCTGTGTGGTCGATGACGATCTTGCCGAAGGCGTCGCCGGAGTGCAGCCGGGCGAAGGCATCCTCGACGCGACTGAACGGCACCACGCTGTCCACCACCGGGCGCACCTCGTTCTCGGAACAGAACGCCAGCAGCTCGTACAGCTCCCCCGGCGTGCCCATCGACGTGCCCAGGATCTCCAACTGCATCGCGAAGAGCCGGCGCAGGTTGACCGCCGGCTGGTGCCCGGCGGTCGCCCCGGAGACCACGATCCGGGCCATCGGTGCGGCCGACTTCAGCGAGTGGTCGAAGGTGGCCGCACCGACGGTCTCGATCACCACGTCGACCCGTTCCGGCAGCCGGGCACCGGGTTCCACGGCGGTGGCGCCGAGGGCGGAGATCCGTTCCCGCTTGGCGGCGTCGCGGCTGGTCGCGTACACCCGCTTGCCCATCGCGACGGCGAGCGCGACGGCCGCGGTGGCGACGCCACCGCCCGCGCCCTGCACCAGCACGCTGTCGGCGTCCGCGACACGGCCCTTGGTGGTCAGCATCCGCCACGCGGTCAGCCAGGCCGTGGGCAGGCACGCCGCGTCGGTCGCCGACATGCCGTCGGGCAGCGGGATCAGGTTCGACCGGGGTACGGCGACCCGCTCGGCGAGCGTCCCGGCGAAGTGCTCGGAAAGGATGGAGACCCCGCGCGGGTCACCGGGGGTGACGACCACCGGGTACACGACCACCGGGCGTCCCTCCGGGTCCAGCCCGACCGCGTCGCAGCCGAGGATCATCGGCAGCTGGGCCTCGGTAAGGCCCACCCCGCGCAATGACCAGAGGTCGTGGTGGTTGAGCGAGGTGGCGCGCAACTGCACGGTCACCCAGTCGTCGGCCGGGTGGGTCGGCTCGGGCTGCTCACCGACAGTGAGCGCGGTGAGCGGGTCGGCGTCGTTGAAGCGGGAGGCGAAGGCAGCACGCATGATCGGCACGGTAACAAGCTGAGCGCCCGTTAAGAAGCCGTGCGCACAGGCCGGCGGCGCATGCTGCGCCGGAGCGCCCCCGGCCCATGCGTGCGCACACACCGGCGACGCAAGCCGCGCCGGAGCGCCCCCGGCCCATGCGTGCGCACACACACCGGCGGCGCAAGCCGCGCCGGAGCGCCCCCGGCCCATGCGTGCGCACACACCGGCGGCGCATGCTGCGCCGAAGCGCCCCCGGCCCATGCGTGCGCACACACCGGCGGCGCATGCTGCGCTCCCCCGGCCCGTGCGTCCTCAGCGGCGGGCGACGCCGTCGCGGCGGGCTGCCTCGGCGACCGCCTCGGCCACGGCCGGCGCGACGCGCGGGTCGAGCGGAGACGGGACGATCGCGTCGACGGTCAGCGACTCGGCCACCACGCCGGCGATGGCGTCCGCGGCGGCGACCTTCATCGCCTCGGTGATCCGGGTGGCGCCGGCGTCGAGCGCGCCGCGGAACACCCCGGGGAAGGCCAGCACGTTGTTGATCTGGTTGGGGTAGTCACTGCGCCCGGTGGCGACCACCGCGACGTGCCGGGCGGCCACCTCGGGGTGCACCTCCGGGGTCGGGTTGGCCAGTGCGAACACGATCCCGTCGGGTGCCATGCCGGCCACCGCGCTCTCGGGGATCTGCCCACCGGAGACCCCGATCAGCACGTCCGCGCCGCGCAGCGCCTCGGTGATGTCGCCGTGGCGACCGTCGGCGTTGGTGCTCGCCGCCAGCTCGGCCTTGGTGCCGGTCAGCTCGGTGCGGTGCCGGCCGATGATCCCCTTGGAGTCGCAGACCACCACCTGGTCGGGGTTCACACCCCCGGCGATCAGCATCTTCGTCACGGCCACCCCGGCCGCGCCCGCACCGCTCACCGCGACCCGCAGGTCACCCAGCTTGCGGTTGAGCAGAGTGGCCGCGTTGCGCAGCGCGGCGAGCACCACGATCGCCGTGCCGTGCTGGTCGTCGTGGAAGACCGGGATGTCCAGCGCCTCGTCGAGCCGGCGCTCCACCTCGAAGCAGCGCGGCGCGCTGATGTCCTCCAGGTTGATCCCGCCGAACGACGGAGCCAGCGCCCGCACCACGGCGACGATCTCGTCCACGTCCTGGGTGTCCAGACAGATCGGCACCGCGTCCACCCCGCCGAACTGCTTGAACAGCACCGCCTTGCCCTCCATCACCGGCAGCGCCGCGCGCGGGCCGATGTTGCCGAGCCCGAGCACCGCCGAGCCGTCGGTGACCACCGCGACGGCGTGCGCCGCCCAGGTGTAGTCGTCGGCCAGGTCGGGGTCGGCGGCGATCGCCTCACACACCCGGGCCACCCCCGGGGTGTACGCCAGGGAGAGGTCTTCCCGGCTGGTGAGCGGCACGGTCGAGGCGACGGCCATCTTGCCGCCCCGGTGCAGCAGGAAGACGGGATCAGCGGGGTCCACGGTGGACGAAGACATGGTGGTGACTCCAGTATCTGTCGAGCAGACGGGGCGGCCGGCCCTGCCGCGAGGTGGGCGGCGAGCGGTGGCACGCTGTGCGGGGGGTCACCCGGGCACTTTCCGAGCATAGTGTCGGCACTGCCCGTCGGATGTGAGCAGGGTCATATCCGCCGACGAGGAACCCTCCCCGGACGCGGCCAGTAACGGGCCACCACCCGCCCCCGCACGTCGGCCACCCCGTACGCCCGGGAGTCGTCGGTGATCAGGTCGTTGTCCCCGTGCAGCCACCAGCCGCCGTCCTGCGGCCGGACCGCGCGCTTCACCACCAGCAGCTCGGGACGGGTCCGGAAGACCGCGACCACCACGTCCCCGGGTCGGATCGGGCGGCCACCGGGGCGTACCAGCACCGCGTCGCCGTGGCGCAGCGTCGGTGCCATGGACGGTCCGGTCACCAGAACGGCGGTGAGCGGTCTCCGCAAGCGGGCCGCCTCACCCGGGTGATCGGTGCCCACTGGTTTCACCTCCACCCGGTTCGGGGAGCATTCCCAGGAGTAATGTCGCCTTTGATCATCGCAAACTTCCCATGGAGGATCCCGATGCGACTTCCGCGCATCCTTGCGCCCCGCGTCACCGCGAGCGCTCACTGCGACCTGCCGTGCGGTGTCTACGATCCGGCTCAGGCTCGGATCGAGGCCGAATCGGTCAAAATGATCTGCGAGAAGTACCAGGCGAACACCGACCCGGAGTTCCGCACCCGCGCCATCATCATCAAGGAGCAGCGCGCCGAGCTGGTCAAGCACCACCTGTGGGTGCTCTGGACCGACTACTTCAAGGCGCCGCACTTCGAGAAGTACCCGAACCTGCACACCCTGTTCAACGAGGCCACCAAGCTCGCCGGCGCCGGTGGCGTCAAGGGCAGCCTCGACCCGGCCACCGCCGACAAGCTGCTCGGGAAGATCGACGAGATCTCGAAGATCTTCTGGGAGACCAAGAAGGCGTGACCACCCCGGTCATCCCGACGATCCGGCCGGTACGTCCCGAGGACGTACCGGCCGTCGTCGCCATGGTGCACGAGCTGGCGGAGTACGAACGTGCCCCGGAGCAGTGCCACCTGAGCGTCGACCAACTGACCTCGGCCCTGTTCGCGACTGTTCCGGCGCTCTTCGGGCACGTCGCGGTGGACGAGCGCGACGAGCCGATCGGCTTCGCGCTGTGGTTCCTCAACTTCTCCACCTGGGCCGGGGTGCACGGCATCTACCTGGAAGATCTCTACGTCCGGCCGGCCGCTCGCGGCTCCGGGGCCGGTCGGCTGCTGCTCGCCACCCTGGCCGACATCTGCGTACGACGCGGATACCGGCGACTGGAGTGGTGGATGATCAACTGGAACCCGGCCGCCGGGTTCTACGCCTCGATCGGGGCGGAGCAGATGAGCGAGTGGGTCCCCTACCGACTCAGCGGGGACGCCCTGAGCCGGTTGGCCGGCCAGGCCACCAACGTCGGCACGCGTACGGGCGACTGACCGGGTAGAGTCCCCGACCGGGGGGATGAGGCGTGACTCAACTGACTGGCCAGGCAGCAACCGACGACGACGTGGTGCACCTCACGGTGCCCGCCGACGGCGGTTACCTCGGCGTGCTCCGCACCGCCACCGCCGGTCTGGCGGCCCGGTTGCAGTTCGCGCTCGACGAGATCGAGGATCTCCGGATCGCGGTCGACGAGGCGTGCGCAATGCTGCTCGCCATCGCCACCCGCGACGCCGAGCTGGAGTGCCGCTTCGCGGTCACCGAGGACGCGCTGACCGTCGAGGTGACAGTGCCGACCGTGCGGGGCGCCACGCTGCCCGGCGAGTCGTCCTTCGCCTGGAAGGTGCTCACCGCGCTGACCACCTCGGCATCGGCCACGGCCGCCGACGGTCGGGCCACGATCGCGCTGCTCACCCGCCGCTCCGGCAGTTACTGACCGACCCGGCACACGCCGGCCGGGTCACTTACCGGCGCGTGCCATCAGTCACTCGAAGCCGAGCGCCCGAGTCGTCGGAGGGCTGACCAGCAGCCAGCCCACGCCCAGGCCGAGCGCCATCAACGGCACACCCAGCCAGGCCAGCCCGGCCTGAATCATGAACCACCCGATGGGCAGCAGCATGAGCTGGAGCACGATCGCGGGGGCCCGTGCGCCCGCCTGGAGGCGCAGCAGGGCCCGGCCCAGCGCCCAGAGCACCACCGCAGCCCCAATGGCGAACACCGTCACCAGCAGCGCCGACAGCAGATCGGTGGTGGTGGCCGTGAGGTCGGCCCAGATCAGCCACACGGCGATCAACCCGACGACGGCGGCCTCCGCCCACAGCAACCGGACCGCCCAGCGGAGCGTGACGGGAAACGGGGCCGAGTCGATGGTCACGCGCGCCACGATACCCGGGCTTTCGGGAGGTACAGTGCCGCCCATGCGGGCCGTCCTGGTGGTCAATCCAAAGGCCACCACCACCAGCGAACGCAGCCGGGACGTGCTTGTCCGGGCGCTGCGCAGCGAAGTCGACCTCAGTGTGCGCTACACCCGCCGACGCGGGCACGCCATGGCGTTGGCCCGGGAGGCCGCCGCGGAGGGGGTCGACCTGGTCGTCACCCTGGGTGGCGATGGCACGGTGAACGAGGTGGTGAACGGCCTGATGACGGCCGACCCGCCGACCGGTGCCGACGACGCCCCGATGGCCGAGCGACTGCCGGCGCTGGCGACCGTTCCGGGCGGCTCCACAAACGTTTTCGCCCGCGCCGTGGGTCTGCCCCGGGAGTGGCCGGAGGCGACCAGCATGATCCTGGAAGGGCTGCGGCTGGGTCGGAGCCGGACGGTCGGGCTGGGCCTTGCGGACGACCGCTACTTCACCTTCTGCGCCGGGTTCGGCCTGGACGCCGCGGTGATCCACCGGGTGGAGCAGGCCCGGCGCAAGGGGCGGGTGTCCACGCCGTCGCTCTACCTGCGCTCGATCATGAACCAGTACTTCTTCGCCTCGGACCGCCGGCATCCGGCGATCACGTTGGAGCGCCCGGGCGAGCAGGCGGAGGCGGAGCTGGCCACCGTCATCATCCAGAACACGGCGCCGTGGACGTACCTGGGCGACCGGGAGGTCAACCCGAACCCGTCCGCGTCGTTCGACCTCGGGCTCGATGTGCTGGCACTGCGTCAGCTCCGGGTGGCTAGCACAACACGGACAGTGACACAGTTCCTGGGTCGGCAGCCTGATCCACGAGGTCGGCAGGTGTTACGACTCCATGACACGGCGGAGTTCACCCTGCTCTCCAGTCGTCCGCAGGCGTTCCAGCTGGACGGCGACTATCTCGGCGAACGGGAAAAAGTCAGATTCACCTCCGTTCCCGCCGCACTGAGAGTAATCTGCTAGGTCTCGGGTACTGCCGTAGGTCGACACGGTGACCGCAGCCACACCGGCCGATCACCGCCACACCGAGGGGCAGGTGCCGGAAATGTCAGCAATGTCACGCGGACTGTACTATATTGATCCTCGACTGTGGCACGGCGGGTAACCAGGAAAGCACTGGAACCCGGACAAATGGGTTGTGGGCTTGCTCACCGCCCGGAGTTTTTCCGAGCGTCACCCTTGACATCACGAGCGTTCGTGAAAGTATTCACAAGCGAACTTGAGTTACCGGGACATTGCCTGGATATGCTCGTCAGGTTGAGCTGTTCCAGCAGGTCCCCGGCACTAACTGCCTGCTCACGCACTGCCGAATGGTCGGACGCTAACTGTCACCATCGGCACGCGGATGCATATAGGAAAAGCACGACCAAGCAATTGTTGCCACCCATCCAGAATGAGGAGTGTTGCCGCCATGGACTGGCGTCACCATAGTGTCTGCCGCGACGAGGACCCGGAGCTGTTCTTCCCGATCGGGACGTCCGGACCGGCTCTCCTGCAGGTCGAGCAGGCAAAGGCCGTCTGCAGGCGCTGCTCCGTGACCGACCAGTGCCTGCAGTGGGCACTCGAGTCTGGTCAGGACGCTGGCGTCTGGGGCGGAATGAGCGAGGAGGAGCGGCGCGCTGTCAAGCGGCGCGGCGGTCTCCGGGTGCTGCGCGCTCACTCCGCCTGATCCCCAACACACAGCTGTACGCCCCGGTGGGTTCACCCATCGGGGCGTTCCGCTGTCCGACACAGGATCACCGCGCCGGCACAGGTCACCCGATCGGCGTGACCATCGGCCGGCAGGGCCGGTCGTCGACCCGGCGCAGCACCAACTCGACCAGCTCCGGTGCGTCGGTCAACGGCGCGGCGACCGACACGGCGCCGGCCGCCCGGGCCGCCTCGGCCACCGCGTCGTGGAACAAGCCCGGCGCCAGGAAGTACGCGCACACCGCGACCCGACGCGCGCCGGCCGCCCGCAGCCGGGACACCGCCACGCCGGCCGCCGGTGGAGCCGCCGAGGCGTACGCCACCCGGCAGGGCACCCCGAACTCCACGGCGAGCGCGTCCGCGACCTGGCCCACCGAGCGACGCGCCCGCGCGTCCCGGGTGCCCGCGGCGGCCAGCACCAACGCGTCGAAGCGGCCCGGGTCCGCCTCACCGAGCCTGCGGCGCAGCCCACCCAGCAGCCTGGCATCGACAGCGCCGTCCGCCGGGCCGAGCACGTCGGTCACCCGTACCGTCAGGGGTGGCCCGGCCTGCGCCGCCGCGGCGATCGCCGCCGGAATGTCCACCCGATGGTGGTACGCGGCGGTCAGCAGCAGCGGCACCAGCACCGCCTGACGGTGACCGGCCAGGGCCAGGTCGCGCAGGACCGCTGTCGGCCCCGGCTCGGTGTGGTCCAGCCAACTCGCCCGGACCGGTGTGCCCGGTCGGGCCGCCGACACGGCTCGTGCGAGCGCCCGGGTGGCATCGGCCGCTCGTGGATCACGACTGCCGTGCGCGACCAGCACCACCGGAGTCACCCCGCCGGCCGCACCAGGGCCGGTCGGGGTCGTCGTTGGCGAGGTCAGACGTGCAGCCCGCACTCGGTCTTCTCGAACATGGCCCACCGGCCGGCCCGCGCGTCCTCGCCGGCCTTCGTGCGGCGGGTGCACGGCCAGCAGCCGATCGACCCGTACCCCTGCTTGAACAGCTCGTTGACCGGCACGTTGAAGCGGGCGATGTAGGCGTCCACGTCCCGCTGCGACCACGCCGCGATCGGGTTGACCTTGACCTTGCCGCGCCGCGCGTCGAAGGTCACCACCGGCGTGTTCGCCCGGGTCGGCGACTCGTCCCGGCGCAGACCCGCCGCCCAGGCGTCGTAGCCGGTCAGGGCCCGCTCCAGAGGCTCCACCTTGCGGAGCTGGCAGCAGTCGTCCGGCGACTTGTTGAACAGCCGGGGGCCGTACTGGCCGTCCTGCTGGCCGACGGTGAGCCGGGGTCGGATCGACCGGACGTTCACCGGCAGCGTCCGGGCGACCTCGTCGCGCACCCGGAGCGTCTCGGGGAAGTGCAGGCCGGTGTCGAGGAAGACCACGTCCACGCCCGGGGCCACCCGGGACACCAGGTGGGCCAGCACGGCGTCGGCCATCGAGCTGGTGACGCAGAACCGGTCGCCGAAGGTCTGCGCGGCCCAGCGGGCGATCTCCAGCGCCGGGGCGCCTTCCAGGTCCCGGGCAGCCTGCTCGGCCAGGACGCGCAGCTCGTCCGGGTCACGCCGGGCCGGATCGGTCGGCGTCGGGCCACCCGGCCCGACCAGGCGCAGGTTCGCTGCGGAGACGAGGCTCATCGGGTCACCGACCGGGAGAGCAGCCCGGTGAACTTCACCGAGAAGACCCGGGTGCAGGCGCGGCACTCCCAGGCGCCGTGTCCCGCCTCGTTCGGCCGCAGGTCCTCCTCGCCGCAGTACGGGCAGTACAGGGGTGCCGCTCGGTTCTCGCTGCTCACCGCAGTTCCTCCTCGTCGACTCTGATCACCCAGTTGGCGAATGTCTCGCCCTCGCTCCGACCGGCCAGGTAGCGACGGGCCAGGCGTTCCACGTACTCCGGAAGCTCGTCCGCGGTGGTCTTCAGGCCGCGCAGCTTGCGGCCGAAGCCGGCGGTCTGACCCTGGGCCATGCCCAGCCCGCCGCCCAGGTGCACCTGGAAGCCCTCCACCTGCTGCCCGTCCGGGCCGACCACCAGTTGACCCTTGAGCCCGATGTCGGCCACCTGGGTCCGTGCGCAGGCGTTCGGGCAGCCGTTGATGTGGATCGAGATGTCCGCGTCGAAGTCGCGCAGCCGCTGCTCCAGCCGGGCCACCAGCTCCTCGCCGCGGGCCTTCGTCTCGACGATGGCCAACTTGCAGTACTCGATGCCGGTGCACGCCATGGTGCCGCGCCGCCAGGCCGACGGCCGGGCCTCCAGACCGATCCCGCGCAGCGCGTCGACCAGCGACTCCGTCCGCTCCGACGGCACGTCGAGCACCAGCAGCTTCTGGTACGGGGTGAGCCGCACCCGGTCGCTGCCGTGCGCCTCCACCACGTCGGCCAGTTGGGCGAGCTGCGTGCCGGAGACCCGCCCGACCACCGGTGCGGCGCCCACGTAGTGCCGCCCGTCGGCCTGCTCGTGCACGCCCACGTGGTCGATCGGCTTCGACGGCAGGGTCGGCGCCGGACCGTCGAGCAACGTGCGACCGAGGTAGTCCTTCTCCAGGACCTCGCGGAACCGCTCCACGCCCCAGTCGGCCACCAGGAACTTCAGCCGGGCCCGGTTGCGCAGCCGGCGGTAGCCGTAGTCGCGGAAGATCCCCACCACACCGGCCCACACGTCCGGAATCTCGGCCATCGGCACCCAGACGCCGAGCCGCTGGGCGAGCATCGGGTTGGTGGAGAGACCACCGCCGACCCAGACGTCGAAGCCGGGGCCGTGCTCGGGGTGGTCGACACCGAGGAAGGCGATGTCGTTCGACTCGTACGGGGTGTCGACCAGCCAGGAGATCGACGTCTTGAACTTGCGGGGCAGGTTGGAGAACTGCTTGTCGCCGACGTACCGGGCGACGATCTCGTCGACCGCCGGGGTCGGGTCGAGCAGCTCGTCGCGGGCGACCCCGGCGACCGGGCTGCCCAGCACGATCCGCGGGCAGTCGCCGCACGCCTCGGTGGTCTGCAGGCCGACCGACTCCAGCCGGCGCCAGATCTCCGGCATGTCCTCGACGCGGATCCAGTGGTACTGGATGTTCTGCCGGTCGGTGATGTCGGCGGTGTCCCGCGCGAACTCCCGGGAGATTTCCGCGATCACCCGCAGCTGGGCCAGGCTGAGCTGGCCGCCGTCGATGCGGACCCGGAGCATGAAGAACTCGTCCTCCAGCTCGTGCGGCTCCAGCACGGCGGTGCGCCCGCCGTCGATGCCCGCCTTGCGCTGGGTGTAGAGGCCCCACCAGCGGAACCGGCCGCGCAGATCCTGCGGGTCGATGGAGGCGAAGCCGCGGTGCGCGTAGATGGTTTCGATCCGGGCCCGGACGTTGAGCGGGTCGTCGTCCTTCTTGATCCGCTCGTTGGGGTTGAGGGGCTCGCGGTGGCCGAGCGCCCATTGACCCTCACCCCGGGGCCGGCGCGGCGCCCGGGCCGGGCGGGTCGTCGGGTCCTCGGATCGGGCCGGCGTGCTGCTGACCGCCATCGCGGCGTCCTCCGTTGTCTGCTGTGCCTCGGGGCACGCGGGGCGCGGCGGCCGACCCGGCGAAGCGGGCGGGACAACGGTGTCTGAGACAGCCGGCGCGGAGCGCGCCCGAGACGGATTGGTCGGGCGTCGTCAGTAGGCCGGACAGATCGCGCTGCGCACGCGGCCGTAATCGACGTGGCGACGAGCCACGAAGCGGCGGACGACTGCGGCGGTCATGGGGCTCATGCTGCCACACCCCATGGGGGCCGGCCAATGTCCGCGTGCTGGATCCCACATCACGGGCCGAGGGCTGTCCGACCGAACGACGTCACGCCCACCTGGTGTCCACCGCCTGCGGCCGGCTGACACCCACGAACGGCATGGCCGTGGCAGGCTCGGACCGTGGGCGGATTGTCCGAGTCGACCGGGACGGCGTGGGAGCGCCTGCGCCGCCTGCCGGTCTGGCTCGTCCCGGCGCTGCTGACCCTGGCGGTGACGCTGACCGGACTGGGCTCCGCCCAGCTCTGGCGCGACGAGCTGGCGACCTGGAGCGCGGCCACCCGGTCGCCCGCCGACCTGGCCCGGCTGGCCGGCACCATCGACGCCGCCACCGGGCCGTACTACCTGCTGATGCACGGTTGGACCGCAGTCTTCGGTGACTCCACGATCGCCCTGCGCGCGCCGGCCGTGCTGGCGATGACCGTGGCCGCGGGGTTGCTCGCCGTGCTCGGCGCGCGGCTCGTCGACCGTCGTTCCGGTCTCTTCGCCGGTCTGCTGTTCGCGGTGCTCCCCGGCACCTCCCGCTACGGTCAGGAGGCCCGCCCGTACGCGCTGGCCACCATGCTCGCGGTGCTCGCCACAGTGCTGCTGGTGACCGCCCTGCGCCGGCCGAGCTGGGCGCGGTGGGCCGGCTACGCCGCCGCGGTGGTCGCTCTCGGGCTCATCCACCTGATCGCGCTCACGCTGCTCGCCGCGCACGCGCTGGTCGTCCTCATCGCCTGGTGGCGCGGCCCGGCCGCGGCCGGGGTCGCCACCCCGGCGCACCTCGACGCCGAACGCGACCGACGGGTGTGGCGGTGGCTGGTCGCCGTGGTGCCGGTCGCGCTGCTGGCCGGCCCGCTGCTGGTCAAGGCCCGGACCCAGCAGTCCCGGCAGTTGAACTGGGTCCACCTGGCCCAACTGGACGACCTCACCGCGCTGCCCGGCGGCGTCACCCAGAGCAGTGTGGTCGGTGGACTGCTGGTCGGGGTCGCGGCGCTGGGTGCGGCCCGACTCGGGCGGCGCGCCCTGCTGCCGGTGAGCGCGGTGCTGCTGCCCGTGCTGCTGCTCTTCGCCGCCGGCACTGTCGTACCCCTGTGGGTGCCCCGGTACCTGGTCTTCGTGGTGCCCTTCGCGTGCCTGCTGGCGGGCGCGGCGCTGGCCGCCGTGGCCGCTCCGGCCGCGCTCGTCGTGGTGGTGCTGGCCGGGCTGCTCGGCCTGCCCGACCAGGCCGCGCTGCGACGGACCCACGAGTGGCCGCGCAGCGCGCCGGTGGACTACGCGGGCGCGGCGCGGGTGATCGGCGAGGGTCAACGGCCGGGCGACGCGGTGGTCTACTCGCCCCGGCAGAGCTGGCTCTTCCTCGATCTCGGCATCGAGTACCACCTCGGCGACCCGCCACGCGACGTGCTGGTCACCGAGGACGAGGTCCGCCGAGGCGACCTGTGGGCAGCCGAGTGCCCGCGACCGGCGCAGTGTCTGGCCGGCACCTCCAGGGTGTGGTTGGTCGTCGCCGGTCGGCACGCCGAGCCGCTGGCAGCCGTGCCGGGCGCCAAGGGCGACGCGCTCCGCGCGCAGTTCACCGTCACCCAGGTCTGGCCGCGCCCCGGCCTGACCGTCGCCCTGCTGACCAGCCGCCCCGACCGCTGACCGGACCACCCCTGGGCAGGCCGGCGGCCGGGCCCGCCCACCTCGATGAGCGTGATGCCGGTGAGTCATCTTGATGACTCAGAGGCATCACGCTCACCCTGATATCCGGTCCCCGGCGCGGGACCGCCCGACGGGAGGCCGGCGGTCAGGCCTGTGAGCGGCCGTCGTGGGTGTTGCGGGCCAGCGGGACGACCAGCACGGCCTCGGTGCCGCCGTTGGCGCCGGCCCGCAGCTCGATGGTGCCGCGCAGCTCGCCGGTGACCAGGGCCCGGACGATCTGGAGGCCGAGCCGGCTGGCGCGCTCCGCGTCGAAGCCCGGCGGCAGCCCGCGCCCGTTGTCGGCCACCGAGACGTGCAGCATCTTGCGGAACCGGTGCGCCGAGACGACCACCTCGGGTCGCAGCGACGGGTCGACCTCGGGAGCGGCGACCGGCACCATGCCCGAGGCGGCAGGTACGGGAGGCTCCTCTGCCTCGTCGGCCGGCGGAAAGCCGTGCTCGACGGCGTTGAGCAGCAACTCGTTGAGGACCATCACCAGCGAGGTGGCGATCTCCGCCGGCAGCACGCCGAAGCTGCCCCGCCGTCGCATGCCGACGCTCACCTCGGTCGCCGCGACCTCCGTCGCCGCGCTGGCCACCCGGTCGACGATGCCGTCGAACTCGACCGCCTCGTCGCTGGACATGGAGAGCGTCTCGTGCACCAGGGCGATGGACGCGACCCGCCGGACCGACTCCTCCAGCGCGACCCGGGCCTCCGGCATGGACACCCGGCGGGCCTGCAGCCGCAGCAGCGCGGCGACGGTCTGGAGGTTGTTCTTCACCCGGTGGTGGATCTCCCGGATGGTGGCGTCCTTGGTGATCAGGGCTCGGTCCCGGCGACGGACCTCGGTGATGTCCCGCACGAGCACCAGCGCGCCGATCGGCACGCCGGCGGGCATCAGCGGCAGTGCTCGGGTGAGCATCGTGGCACCGCGGGCGTCGATCTCCCGTCGGGGTGGCGCCTCACCGCGCAGCGCGGCCAGGATGCCGTTCGAGGCCTCGGTGCCGTCCAGCGGGTCACCGGCCAGCCGGCGGTGCAGCGCGGCCAGGTCCTCTCCCACCAGGTGGGAGGCGTAGCCCAGTCGGCGGTACGCGGACTGGGCGTTCGGGCTGGCGTAGGTGACCTTGCCGCCGGCGTCGAGCCGGACCAGGCCGTCGCCGACCCGGGGCGCGGAGGTGGTCTCGCCCGGATGCCGGGGCGGCGGGAAGGTGCCGTCCGCGATCATCTGCGCCAGGTCGTCGGCGGTGGTCAGGTAGTTGAGTTCCAACTGGCTGGGGGTGCGCGCGGTGGAGAGGTTGGTGTCCCGCCCCACCACGGCGATCACCTCACCGGCCTCCCCCTCGGCGGTCCGCAGCCGGACCGGGATCGCCTCGTGCCGGGCCGGCACGTCGCCGTACCAGACCGGGTCGCCCTCCCGCCAGATCCGGCCCTGGGAGTACGCGACGCCCAGGTGGGCCACCTCCGGCCCGCCGACGATGCGCCCCACCTGGTCGTCCTGGTAGGCCGTGGGGGCGGTGGTCGGCCGGACCTGGGCGACGCAGAGGAACGTGCCGTCGGCGTCGACCGGCACCCAGAGCAGCAGGTCAGCGAAGGACAGATCGGAGAGCAGCTGCCAGTCGCCGGCGATCCGGTGGAGGTGGTCGATGTCGGCCGGACGGAGGTGGGTGTGCTCCTCGGCGAGGTCGCGCAGCGTGGACACGGTGACCAGGGTGCCACGCCGCGCCTCACATCGTCGCGGTGACCTTCTTCAACCCGCGCGGCGCGTCCGGGTCCTCACCTCGGGTCAGTGCCAGGGCCAGCGCCAACCGCTGCAACGGCAGGATGTCCAGCAGTGGGGCGTACCGCTCGTCGACCTCGGGAACGGCCAGCCGGGTGGCGCCCGGCACCTCGGCGGAGCCGACCACCACGACGTCGGCGCGGCGTTCGCCGAGACGGGGCAGCACCTCGCCCATCGACCGTCCACCCGGACCGGAACCGACGACCGCGAGCACCGGGACCTCCGGGTCGGTCATCGCGAGTGGGCCGTGCAGCAGGTCGGCGCCGGAGAAGGCGAGCGCCGGCAGGTACGACGTCTCCATCAGCTTCAGCGCCGCCTCCCGGGCGGTCGGGTAGGCGTACCCCCGCCCGGTGGTGACCAGTTGCCGGGCGAAGCGGTAGCGGGGCGCGAGCCGGGCCGGGGTGTCGTCGGCCAGGGTGCGGGCGGCCAGCTCGGGCAGCGCGTCGAGCGCCTCCCGCTCGGCCGTCGGGAGCACGCCGTCACCGGCCCGGATCCCCTCCACGAGCATCAGCAGAGCGAGCAGTTCGGCGGTGTACGTCTTGGTGGCGGCGACCGCCCGCTCGTGCCCGGCGGCGATGTCGACGCTCAGCTCGGCGACCTCGACCAGCGGCGAGTCGGGGGCGTTGGTCACCGCGAGGGTCAGTGCCCCGGAGGCGCGGGCGGCGCGCAGCACCTCGGCGAGGTCGGGCGAACCGCCGCTCTGGCTGACCCCGACGACCAGCGCGTCGGACAGGTCGGGGCGGGCCCCGAACAGGGTGACCGCGCTGGGCGAGGCGAGCCCGGCGGGCAGGCCGAGACGGATCTCGGTGAGGTACGCCCCGTAGAGGGCCGCGTGGTCCGAGGTGCCCCGGGCGGTGAAGACGACGTGCCGCGGGCGGCGTTCGGCGATGATCGCCGCCACCCGGGCGATCTCGGCGGCGTTGGCGGTCGAGAGCAGGCGGGCGTAGCCAGCTGGCTGCTCATCGATGTCGGCGGCCATGCCGGCCCCTGCACGAGTCACGAAAACCCCTCCCCTGCGCGGTTGCCGCGCGATTCTTGCTCAGTCTTGCACTTTTAACCGTATCTCAGCAATCGAACGAGCAGGACTGCGCAGGTGATCACCAGTTGATCTCAATATCAACTACGCTGGGAGCGCTGCATCCGCCTGGCCCAGCGACGAGAGGACGACGTGCCCGAGGGAACGGACGATCCCGCACTCTCCGCGACGGAGGAGCTGGCGCTCGCCCGGCTGGCACTCGACGAGGGCGACCTGCACCACGCCGCGGGGCACCTCGCCGGCGCGCTGGCGCGAGCACCCACCCTGCCGGAGGTGCACGAGACGCTGACCCGACTCGCCGCGGCGAGCGGTGGCGGCCTCGACCTCTTCCCGATCAACCACCACACCTTCGTGGGGGCGGTCGTCGCCCGCGCCCACCTGCTCGCTACCGCCGGCCGCCCCGCCGAAGGGCTGGAGCTGCTGGCCGCGGCGACCGCGTACTCACCCGGCACCCAGTGGGCCGGCGTCCCCTGGGTCACCGCGCCCGAGCTGGTCGAACGGCTGGACCCGGACCACATCGCCCGCGTCCTCATGCAGGTCTGCGCGGCGCTGTCCGACCCGGTGCCCCGGGTCGGCCGGGGCGCCCTGACGCCGTACCTCACGCTGGCCCGCAACGCGGTCACCGTGCACCCCGAGCACGGTCTGCTGCTGGGCGCGGCGTCCGCGCTGGCCCGGCGTCTCGGCGAAGTCGCCCTCGCCGTCCGCTGGGCCACCCGAGGCGTACGCGCACAACCCTCGAAGATGGGCGAGGTCTGGCTCGGGTACGCGTACCGCAGCGCGGGCCGGACCCGCGAAGGCCTCGCGGCCCTCGGTCGGGCCGTCGAGCTGGACCCCGACGACCTGGCGATCTACGCGGACATCGCCGGCACCCTGGCCGACATCGGCCGCCTCGACGAGGCACTGGAGTGGACCGAGCGGGCGCTCGCGCGCGACCCGTCGTTCGACTGCGCGGTGCACACCGCACACCGCCTGCGGCACCTGCGCGACGGCGACCTGGCCCACCTGGTCGCGCTCGCGGACTTCGTCCGCGACCACCCCGACGACAGCCACGAGCACGGCGACCTGGCCCAGTGCTGCCGCGCGCGGCCCTGGCTCGGCCAACTGACTCCGGCCGGCGGTCCACTGGTCGACGCGATGCGCCAGGCGGTGGCCGACGACGACAACGGTCTCGGCAGCGCCGTACGCCTGCCCGCCGCCGCCCCGCCGAGCGCCGTCCGGACGGCGACGTCCACAGCGCCCGGCCTGCGGATCGAGGTCGTCGGGGGCGCGCTGGAGCCGGACCCGCGCGAGCCCCGGCGGGCGTCCGCCCAACGGTTGTGGCGCTATGCGAACGACCTGCCCACGCCCGCGCTGCCGGTGCCCTCGGCGACGGCGGTCGAACGGATCGGGCAGGTCGCACACCCGGCGTGGCCGCACCCACCGGCGGCGTACGACGCCGCGGTGGGCCTGGCCGGCCTCGACGTGACCGACCTGCTCGGCCTGCTGGTGCACCCGCCGGCCGCACCGGCCAACGCGGTGGGTCGGCTGCTGGCCGCCCACGACCCGTCGGTCTGGGTCCGTGGTGTGCAGGTGTGGGCCTGCCTGGGGCTGCTGCACCACCGCACCGACGAGCCGTGGGAGGGCTCGACCCGCCGCCGCGTGCTGCTCGACCTGATCTGGGGTGTCGAGGACTGGGTCACCGAGGCGGCGCTGTTCGCCCTGGTCACCGCGGCCTGGGTGGATCCCTCGGTGCGGTCGGACGTGGCGCGGGTGGTGGCGGAGCGCCTCGCCGACGCGGCCGCCGTGGCACGGACCCGACCGGTCCCGATCGCCGCCTCGCTGGCCCACCTGGCACTTGCCGCCCCGGATCTGGACCCCGCCACCGCGGCACTGGCCGGCGAACTGCTCGGCCCGCTCTCCCCCCAGGTCCCCCGCCCCCGCAACCCGCTACGCCGCCTCTGGCAACTACTGCGCGGCGCACGCACCCGCTAGGCGCACGGTCGCGGGAAAAGGCGCGCGCCGCGCCGGCCCGGACGGGACGACGCGGCGCGCGGTGAGGATGTCGGGATCAGGCGACCGGGGCCGCCTTGCCGAGAGCGACCTCGGCCTCCTCCTCCGGAGTGGCCTGCGGCGGCGCCTCGTTGGCGGTCCGCAGCGGGATCTCCTTGATGAACCAGGCGAGCACCGGGATCACGATGGTGAACAGCACCGCCCAGAGAAAGACGTGCGAGATCGCGTCGGAGAGGCCGCCGAGCACCATGTCACGGGCCTGGGCGGGCAGGTCCTTGAGCTTCTCCAGATCCATTCCCGAGCCGCCGGACTCGCCGCCGAAGGCCCGGCCGCCCTCGGAGCTGGCCAGCCGGTTGGCGAAGATCGCGCCAAACAACGAGATGCCGAACGAGCCGCCGATCGACCGGAAGAAGGTCGCCGCGCCACTGGCCGCGCCAAGGTCCTTCTGCTCCACGCTGTTCTGCGCGATCAGCATGGACGTCTGCATGAGGAAGCCCATGCCGACGCCGAGCACGACCATGTACAGCGAGGACATCAGCTTGCTGGTGTCGGTGTCGAGCATGGACAGCAGCGCCATGCCCGCTGTCATAACGACACCACCGATGATCGGGTACGCCCGGTACCTGCCGTTGCGGGTGATCGCCCGCCCGATGACCAGCGAGACCACCAGCATGCCGAACATCAGGGGCAGCAGCAGCAGACCGCTGTTGGTCGCCGACGCCCCCTGCACGGTCTGCTGATAGAGCGGCAGGAAGTTCATCGCGCCGAACATCGCGAAGCCGAGCAGGAAGCCGATCACCGAGATCAACGCGAAGTTGCGGTTGGCGAAGAGCGCCAACGGCAGGATCGGCTCCTGGACGCGGCGTTCCACCAGGCCGAACGCCACCAGCGCGAGCACGGCCAGGACGGCCAGGCCGAAGATCTGCGGCGACGTCCAGTCGTACTCGTTGCCGCCCCAGGTGGTGATGAGCACGATCGCGGTGATGCCGACCGAGAGCAGACCAGCGCCGAGCCAGTCGATCCGGTGCTCGGTGCGGTACTTCGGCAGGTGCATGGTGGTCATCAGCACGAGCAGCGCGATCCCGCCCAGCGGCAGGTTCACGTAGAACGCCCAGCGCCAGGACAGGTGGTCGGTGATGAAGCCACCGGCAAGCGGACCGGCGACCATGGCGATGGCCATGATGCCGGCGATCATGCCCTGGTAGCGCCCACGCTCGCGGGGCGGGACCAGGTCACCGATGATCGCCATGACGCCGACCATGAGGCCACCGGCGCCGAGGCCCTGCACGGCCCGGAAGGCGATCAGCTGGACCATGCCGTCCTGTGGGCCGCCGAGCATGCCAGAGCCGGCCATGCCGCAGAGTGCGGAGCCGACGAGGAAGACGACCACCGAGGTCAGGAAGACCGACTTGCGGCCGTAGAGGTCACCGAGCTTGCCCCAGATCGGGGTGGAGACGGTGGTGCCCAGGACGTACGCGGTAACCACCCAGGTGAAGTGGTTGAGCCCGCCGAACTCGCCGACGATCCGCGGTAACGCGGTGCTGACGATCATGTTGTCGAGCATCGCGAGCATCATCGCGATCATCAGCCCGAACAGCACGACCCTGATGTTGTTGGGTCGCACGCCGGCCTGGGTTGCCTGAGTCATGGGTAAGCTCCCCCCGAAGATTGCCACACTTACTTGCCGCCCGGCTAGTCACCTTACTAGCCGCACGGTAAGTTCGGTACAAGCAACGGTCAAGCCAATTGGAGGGCACGCGTGAGGGAGAGCACAGGCGGGACGCGGGACCGGATCAAGGCCGTCGCGCTCGAGCTCTTCACCGAGCAGGGGTACGAGAAGACCTCGCTCCGGGAGATCGCCGAGCGTCTCAACGTCACCAAGGCGGCGCTCTATTACCACTTCAAGAGCAAGGACGACATCGTCGCCAGCTTCGTCGAGGACCGGCTGGAGCAGATGGACGCCCTCAACGCCTGGGCGGCGACGCAGCCGGCCACCCTGGCCACCCGGCGCGAGCTGATCACCCGCTACGCCGACACGATGTTCGGCGGCGATCAGCCGTCCGTGATGCGCTTCTTCGAGCAGAACCAGACAGTGCTCAAGAGCCTCGCCTCCGGCCAGCAGATGCGCGGCCGGATGATGCAGCTCGCCAGCGCCCTCTGCCGGGGCGACGACTCCCCCGCCGCCCAGCTGCGCGCCGCACTGTCACTGTTCGCCGTGCACACGAGTTGGTTCGCCGTACGGGCACCGGGCATCACCAACGAGGAGCGTCGCCGGCTCGCGTTGGAGGTGGCCGACGAGCTGCTCGGCGCGATCGGCGCGGGTGCCTCAGCGGAGCCCGACGAGAGTGCGGCTGAGGCCACCTCAGGCAGCCCGCGCGGCTGATCGGTCGGCGGCTCAGCCGCGAGTGAGGGCCAGTCGCAGGCCGAGCAGGTCCACGCCCGCCGCCGGCGCCCAGTCCTTCTCCGGCGCGCGGACGAAGCCGAGCCGTGAGTAGAGCCGGTGCGCCGAATCGGCCATCCCGGCCCGGACGCAGATCACCAGCGCGGTGCAACCCAGCTCCACAGCACGCGCCACGCATGCCTGCGCCAATGCCGCACCGACGCCCCGACCCTGGGCACCCGGGTCGACCGCGAGCATCCGGAACTCCGCCTCACCCGGCCCGGACAGCTCGGCGAACGGCGTGCCCGGCAGCACGAAGGTCACCGAGCCCAGCACCGCATCGGTCACCTCGTCGACCGCGACCAGCACCTCACCGCTGGCAGCCCGGCTCGACACGTCGGCCAGCACCTCGCCGTACCCGTGTTCGCCCTTGAGCTGCCCGTCCGCCTCGTACGCGGCCACGGTCAGCCGGGCCACCGCCGGGAAATCGGCCGGCTCGGCAGGACGAACCCGCAAGCCGGTCAAGCGATCACCGCGATGAGGTCACCGTCCTGCACGACGTCGCCCTCGTTCACGGCGAGCTGCTGGATCACACCATCGGACTCGGCGATGACCGGGATCTCCATCTTCATCGACTCGAGGATCACCAGGGTGTCGCCCTCGGCCACCGTGTCACCTGCCGTGGCGACGACCTTCCAGACGTTCGCCACCATCTCGGCGCGGATCTCCTCGGCCATGTCCGGGCCCTCCCTCATCGCGATGTGTCTGCCGTCGTATCCAATCATGCGTCGCCCGGTGGTGGGCGCGCAGCGGCAAGGCCGGGATGGCACGCCCGCCCTGGGGAAGGCGGCGGCTGTCGACCGCACTACCATCAGCGGGTCGGACCCGACGCCGGACCGCCGGTGGGTGCACTGGCGCCGAGGTCGTGCGCAGGACGGATCCGACCCATCACGAGGAGGTCAGCATGGCGAAGAAGTCCCGGAAGAAGAAGGCTCGTAAGAAGAACGCCGCCAACCACGGCAAGCGTCCCAACTCCTGAACGCGTCGACGGGCCCACGGCCCGTCACCGCTCAGCCCGACCCGGTCGACGCCGGGTACACCGGTGGCCCGGGTCGACATCGACCCGGGCCACCGGTCTTGAAGCTGTGCCGCGCCGACGCTCAGTCGGCCAACTCTCGGGATTCAGTGGTCTCGAAGACCACCAGCTCGGTGAGCTTGACCCGCAGCCGCTCGCGCAGCTCGTCCGGCGCTGTCTCGTTGCCGCAGCAACGAGCCACCAACGCCCGCACCTCCTGCTCCAGCCCGTACTCGCGCAGGCAGGGCCCGCACTCGTCCAGGTGGTGCCGGATCAGCGAGCGCCGCTCGTCGGCGCACTCCAGATCCAGGTAGAGGTAGACCTCCGCGAGCACCTCGCGGCAATCCGTCTCGTGCGGCTCCCCACAGCTCACGTCACACCTCCCGGCCGGCAGCGGCGTTCGAGCCCTTCGCCGAGCGGGCCGCACTGAAGCCCCGCTCCCCGGCGTAGCGCTCGAGCAGCTTGCGCAGATTACGACGGCCCCGGTGCAGACGCGACATCACGGTGCCGATCGGCGTGCCCATGATGTCCGCGACCTCCTTGTAGGAGAAGCCCTCGACATCGGTCAGGTAGACGGCCAGGCGGAACTCCTCCGGCAACTGCTGGAGGGCCTCCTTCACGTCGCTGTCCGGCAGCCGGTCCAGTGCCTCCGTCTCGGCGGAGCGCAGCCCACTGGAGGTGTGCGACTCGGCCTCGGCGAGCTGCCAGTCGGTGATCTCCTCGGTGGGCGCCTGGATCGGCTGGCGCTGCCGCTTGCGGTAGGAGTTGATGTAGGTGTTGGTCAGGATCCGGTAGAGCCAGGCCTTCAGGTTCGTGCCCTGCTCGAACTGGTGGAAGGCGGCGTACGCCTTCAGGTAGGTCTCCTGAACCAGGTCCTCGGCATCCGCCGGGTTGCGCGTCATCCGCAGCCCAGCAGCGTAGAGCTGATCGACGAATGGCATCGCGTCCCGTTCGAACCGGGCCCTGCGCTCGTCCGTCTTCTCGGTGGTCAACCGCACATCCCCTCGCGTCGGATGCTTTCCCGCCGAGGATACGCGCACGGACCTGCCCGCAGATTCACTTCCGGCCGGTGTGCCCGTGCTCACCACACCCGCCCCGCCCGGTCCCGCCGTCGCCGGCCACTCCGGCCCATCCAGCAGCTGCTTCAGCTGCCGGGCGTCCCGTTCGTCCCGTTCCAGGCTCCGTGTCTCGGTCGGCACCGGTCACCCCCCTCGCAGAAAAGTCGTCCAGGGTTGGTAACGCGAGATGACCACTGGGGCATTCCACCCGGCCCTCCCGTTCCTGGTCCCGGCCCCGACGGCGGCCGGCGCTGGGACCAGGAAGGGCCTGGGAGGACTGGTGCCGTCGGTCCGGATCGGGCCGGTGCCACCACCGGATGCAACGACCCTCGCCCGGCACCGGAAACGGTCGGGCGGGCGAGCCGGGTCAGTCGGCCGTCCAGCCCCGGGCCCGCAGCCAGTCCCGGACGACGCCCGCGGTGCCGGCCGGGTCCCGCCGGAGGTCGTGCGTCTCCCCGGGACGGCTCACCACCTGCACGGCCGGCGACGGCTCCGGCGTCCCGAACGGGTCCCGGTCGCCGTTGACGACCAGCGTCGGCAGGCCGGTGGCCAGTTCGGCGGCACGCGAACGCTCCGGCCGCCCGGGCGGGTGCAGCGGAAAGGCCAACGCGACCACACCGACCGCCCCCACCGCGCCCGCCGTCCGGCAGGCGACCCGCGCGCCGCTGGAACGACCGCCGACCAGCACCGACGGCACGTCGGCGTGCCGGTCGCGCAGCACGGCGAGCACCGCCGTCCACGCCTCGTCGAGATGACCCGCCGGTGCCGGGGCACGTCGACCCGCGACCCGGTAGGGCTGGGTCACCCGGACCACCGCCAGGCCGGCCGCGACCGACGCGTCGCGTACCGCGAGCAGGTCGGGCGCGTCGATGCTGCCGCCCGCTCCGTGCCCGAGCACGAGCAGAGCGGTGGCAGGGCGGTCCGGCAGGTCCGTGGTGATCCCCGCCGGACCGCGCGGAGTGTCGATCTCGTCGCTGGTTGGCACCGACCCATTCTGCGCCGCCTGGCAGACGACGCGTGACGGACCGGGCCGTTGGTCAGCTCAGCGGAACCAGGGTGAGCAGCCGGTCCCGTACCGGCGGGCCGGGATCGTCGACGGCGTCCGGGTCCGGCTCGACCTCGCCACGCCAGGCGACCAGCATCGCCCGCCGCTCGCGGGGCGTGGTCGCACCCCACACACCGTGGCAGTCACCGACGTCGAGGGCCCAGGCCAGACAGGACCCCTGCACGTCGCAGCCGCGGCACAGCGCGACAGCGGCGTCCGCCGGCTCGTTCGGTGCCGGAAAGAATGTCTCCGGATCGACGCTCTGACAGGTGCCTCTGGTGCGCCATGCATCGTCCTGTTGCCGTTCCCGCACCGCTCGCAGCAGTCGCGGATCTCGCCGCGCCGCAGCCACCTCGTGCGGGCGGGGCATACGCGCTCGTGTCAATCCACCCACCTCCCCCGTGGGACCGGCAAAAACGGTGGACGTCGTCCGCCCCGTGCGAATCGACAGCCACTACCGGCGCTGTGTTCTATCGCACTTCGCAACATCGGGACAAGGGTCTGCCGGGAACATGACTGAACAGCCAGGAGACGAATCGCGCGCAACCCTGTCAAATCGGTGCCTGACAATGCGCGGCGGCGTCAGAACAGGGTCAGCTCCTGCGGTGTCACCGTCGGCGGCACCGACACGCGGGCGATCAGCTGTGGCCCGTCGTTGCGAACGTCGCCCACCGCCGCCCCCACAGGTCGGATCTCCAACCCCGCCAGCCGCTCCGCCGACGCCGGAACGAGCAACCGCTCCGGCTCGTCGGTCGGCGCCAGCCACGACGACCAACGCTCGGGCGGCAACAGCACCGGCATCCGGTCGTGCACCTCGGCCAGATCGCCGAGCGCCGCGGTGGTCAACACGCTGAAGGTGAGCCGGGAGTCGGCACCGGACTCCCAGACCGACCAGATGCCGGCCAGGGCCAGAACCGAGCCGTCGGTGGGAGTCATGTAGTAGGCCTGTCGCCGGCCGTCGGGCTGACGGACCCACTCGTACCAGCCATCGGCCGGGACCAGGCAGCGGCGGCGGGCGAACGACCCGGCGTACGCCCGGCTGGTGGCCACCGTCTCCGCCCGCGCGTTGATCATGCGGGCGGCCCCGGCGGCGGAACGGGACCAGTGCGGCAACAGACCCCAGCGACCGACACAGAGACTGCGATGTCCCTCCGGGCTCATCCGGACCAGGGGCACCCGGTCGGTCGGCGCGACGTTGTGGTCCGGACGGACCACGCCCTCGGTGTCGTCGGACGACTCGAACAGCGCGCCGAGCTCGCCGGAGCTCCGGGTCGTCGCGTACCTGCCGCACATGGGCCACACGCTAACGCGTCGGAGGCCCCGTCGGCTGTCCCGCCAACCGGGAGTACGACCCGCCGGGCCACACTGTCCACCAGCCGGCACGGCAGAATGTAACCGTGGGGAACCTGACAGCGACCCGGCCGCCGCAGCCGTGGACCGCACCGACCGCGTCCGACCCGGTGGCGGCGACGCTGCGCCTGCCCGGTTCCAAGTCGATGACCGCACGCGCCCTGGTGCTCAGCGCACTGGCCGCCGGCCCGTCGACGCTGGCCGGGCCGCTCCGCGCCCGCGACACCGAGTTGATGGCCGCCGGTCTGCGCGCGATGGGCGCGCACGTGTCGATCAGCGACGACGAGCAGTGGCTGGTCCGACCGCACCCGCTGGTCGGCCCCGCGCACGTGGACGTGGGCCTGGCCGGCACCGTGATGCGGTTCGTGCCGCCGGTGGCCGGGCTGGCCGACGGGCAGGTCACCTTCGACGGCGACCCCTACGTCCGCACCCGACCGCTCGGTCCGCTGATCGAGGCGCTGCGGTCGCTGGGTGTCCGCATCGACGTCACCGGCTCGGGCAGCCTCCCGCTGACAGTGCTCGGCACCGGCCGGGTCACCGGCGGTGAGGTGGTGATCGACGCGTCCGCCTCCAGCCAGCTCGTCTCCGGGTTGCTGCTGGCCGCCCCGCGCTTCGACCGGGGCGTCGTGGTGCGCCACGTCGGCCCGCCGGTGCCGTCCGCGCCGCATCTCCGGATGACGGTGCAGATGCTGCGGGCCGCCGGCGCGGCCGTCGACGACAGCACGCCCGACGTCTGGACCGTCGAGCCCGGCCCCCTCACCGGGCGCGGCTGGGAGATCGAGCCAGACCTCTCCGGAGCGGTGCCGTTCTTCGCCGCGGCCCTGGTCACCGGCGGCGAGGTGACCCTGCAGGGCTGGCCGCGCAGCAGCTCACAGCCGGTCGAGCAGCTCCGCTCGCTGCTCCAGCGGATGGGCGGCGAGGTCACCCTCTCCACCAGCGGGCTGACCGTCCGGGGCACCGGCGTGGTGCACGGCCTGACCGCCGACCTCTCCGACGTCAGCGAGCTGACCCCGGCGCTGACCGCGCTCGCCATGCTGGCCGACTCGCCGTCGGTGTTCACCGGCGTCGGGCACATCCGTGGCCACGAGACCGACCGGCTGACCGCGCTCGCGCGCGAGTTCACCGCACTCGGGGCGGATGTGACCGAGTCGCCGGACGGGCTGGAGATCCGGCCCAGGCCACTGCGCGGCGGGGTGTTCCGCACCTACCACGACCACCGGATGGCGCACGCCGCAGCGGTGACCGGTCTCGCCGTGCCCGGCATCGAGGTCGACGACGTGGGGTGTACCTCCAAGACCATGCCCGAGTTCCCGGCACTATGGTCAGCGATGGTGACCGGCAAGAGCTGACGCGAGAAGAGGACAGGTCCTGGCGACCAGACGGCGCGAGTACGACGAGGACGACGTACGGGTACGGCCCGGAAAGTCGTCGCGCCCGCGTACGCGCACCCGACCCCAGCACTCCGACGCCGTGGACGGCTTCGTCATCGCCGTCGACCGTGGGCGCTACACCTGCGTGCTGTCCGGAGCCGAGCGCGGCGTGGTCGGGGCCGAGCTGCCCACGATCACCGCGATGCGGGCCCGCGAGCTGGGCCGCAAGTCGGTGGTGGTCGGTGACCGGGTCAGCCTGGTCGGGGACACGTCCGGCGCGGAGGGCGCCCTGGCCCGCATCGTCCGGATCGCCGAGCGACGCTCGGTGCTGCGCCGCACCGCCGACGACGACGAGACCACCGCCGAGGGCCGACTGGAACGGGTGGTGGTGGCCAACGCCGACCAGTTGGTGATCGTCAGCGCGCTGGCCGACCCACCGCCGCGCACCGGGTTCATCGACCGCTGCCTGGTGGCCGCGTACGACGCGGACGTCGAGCCGCTGCTTTGCCTCACCAAGGCCGACCTGGCCGGGCCGGAGGAGGTGCTGGGCTACTACACCGAGCTGGAGCTGCCGTACGTGCTCAACCGCCCCGACTCCGACCTGGCCGCGCTGCGCGCGCTGCTGAGCGGCAAGGTGTCGGTGCTGGTCGGGCACTCCGGGGTGGGCAAGTCGACGCTGGTCAATCGCCTCGTCCCGGACGCGCTGCGCGCGGTCGGTGTGGTCAGCGCGATCGGCCGTGGGCGGCACACCTCCACCAGCGCGGTGGCGCTGCGGCTGCCACCGGTGCCCGGCGTCGACACCGACCCCGGCTGGATCATCGACACCCCCGGCATCCGCAGCTTCGGTCTGGCCCACGTCTCGGCCGACAGCCTGCTGCACGGCTTCCCGGATCTGGTCGAGGGCACCGTCGACTGCCCGCCCAACTGTCAGCACACGACCGACGAGGCCGCCTGTGGGCTGGACGCCTGGGTGGCCGCCGGCAAGGCCGACCCGCGCCGGTTGGCGTCGTACCGCCGGTTGCTCGCCTCCCGCGCCGGCGAGGGTGACTCGCGCGGCGAGAGCGACCAGCGCGGGCCCGGCGAGGGTGACCGGCGCGGCCCCGACGAGTGAGTCGGCGGGCGTCGGCTAGGTTGCCGGGATGACCGGGTACGCCGACGACCTCGCCCTCGCCCACCTGCTCGCCGACCGGGCCGACGCCATCTCCACAGCCCGGTTCCGCGCGCTCGACCTGCGGGTCGAGGCGAAGCCCGACCTGACCCCGGTCTCCGACGCGGACACCGCAGTGGAGCGGGAGATCCGTGCCCTGCTGGCCGAGCACCGGCCGGCGGACGGGCTGCTCGGTGAGGAGTACGGCGCCGGGCCGTCCACCGACCCGGACGGCCGCCGGTGGATCATCGACCCGATCGACGGCACCAAGAACTTCGTCCGGGGCGTGCCGGTCTGGGCCACCCTGATCGCGCTCTACGACGGCGACCGGCCAGCGGTCGGCGTGGTGTCCGCCCCGGCGCTGGGGCGGCGCTGGTGGGCCAGCGCGGGCGCGGGCGCGTACGCCGGTCACGGCCCGGCCGCCGGCGAGCGGATCGGGGTTTCCGCGGTCCGGGAGATCGCGGACGCCAGCTTCTGCTACTCGTCACTCGACGGCTGGGAGCGCGCCGGTCGGCTCGACGCGATGCTGGACCTGATGCGGGCCACCTGGCGCAGTCGGGCGTACGGCGACTTCTACGGCTACATGCTGCTGGCCGAGGGCGCACTGGACGTGATGGTCGAGCCGGAACTGTCCCTGTGGGACGTGGCGGCGCTGGTCCCGATCATCACCGAGGCGGGTGGCACGGTCACGGATCTGTTCGGTCGACCGGCCCCGGCCGGCGCGCCGGGCACCGACAGCAGTGTGGTGGCCACCAACGGTGTGCTGCACCGCGACATCCTCACCAGGCTCGATCGCCCAGCCGAGCGCTGACCCCCGGCAACCTCTATCCTCGCCAGGTGGTCTCCTCCGGCTGGTGTTTTCTCGCGACGATGATCGTCGCGTACGGCTTCGCCAACCTTCTCCAGTCGGTGGCGGCGGCCCGCACCACGGTTCACCACACCTTCGATCCGGGCCTGCTGCTGCGCCTCGCCGGGCACCGGACGTACCTGATCGGTCTGGGCTGCCAGATCGGCGGTTTCGTGTTCGCCTTCCTGGCCCGACGGGACCTTCCGCTGTTCCTCGTGCAGGCCAGCGTCGCGGCCGGGCTCGGGGTGACAGCCATCCTCGGTGTGCTGGTGCTGAAGTGGCGACTACCGGCGGCGGAGGTGGTGCTGCTGGCGCTGCTCTTCGCCGGGATCACCGCCCTGGTGCTGTCCGCCCGCCCGGCGCCGTCGAAGCAGCTCGGCACCGCCGGCTCGATCGCCCTGCTGGTGGCACTCGGCGTCATCGCGGTGCTCGGGGTCTTCGCCGTCCGGCTGCACGGGGCGCAAGGTTCGGTGGCCCTCGGGTCGCTGGCCGGGTTGGCGTTCAGCTCGGCCGCCGTCGCGGCCAGGCCACTGGCATCCGCGTCGTCCGCCGAGGCGTTCCTCGCCCACCCGCTGTTCTACCTGCTCATCGCCCACTCGATCGTCGGTCAGCTGCTGCTCGGCCTGGCCATGCAGCGCGGCTCGACGACCGCCGCGGTCGCCGCGATGGACGCCGCCGGTGCGGTGCCGGCCGCGATCGTCGGCCTGCTGTTGCTCAACGACAAGATCTGGCCGGGCCGGGAGTGGCTGGCGGCAGTCGGTTTCCTGGTCACCCTGGCCTCGGTGATCGGGCTGACCCGGTACGCGCAGCCGCAGCAGCAGCGCCCGGCGACGCGCCGTCGTGACCGGGCCATGGTCGCGGCGACCCGTCCCGGCTGACCGACCGGGCCGCCCGACCTGCCGCTCAGGCCTCGACCGGCTTGCGGCGGCTCACCACCCGCTCGTAGAGGCGCTCCAGCGCACCGGCGGTCCGCTCCCAGGTGTAGCTGCTGCGGACCCGGTCCACCGCGGCGTGCCCGTACGCGAAACGACCGGCGTTGTCGGCGAGCAGCCGACGAATCGAGACCGCGAGTGCCCGCACGTCGCCGGGGGGCACGAGCTTGCCGGTGACCTCGTCGACGACGGCGTCGGCCAGACCACCCATCGCGTAGCCGATCACCGGCACGCCGCAGGCCATCGCCTCCAGCGAGACCCGCCCGGCCGAGGAGTAGTGCGGGGTGCAGGCGACCACGTCCGCCGACCGGTACCAGGTGGCCATCTGGTCGTGCGGCACCGCGCCGACGAGCCGTACCTGGTCGACGACGCCGGCCTGCTCGGCCAGCTCGCGCAGCCGCCGCGCCTCGGCGTGGTTGGCCAGTTGGTCGGCCGGTGGCCCACCGGCGATCACCAGCTCGGCGTCGCCGACCAGCCGCATCGCCCGGATCAGGTCCTCCTGGCCGTGCCCCGCGGACAGCGAGCCGACCGAGAGGATGCGGGACCGCTGCTCGCGTGGTGCCGCCTCGCCGTCGGGGTGGAACTGCTCGATGTCCACCCCCGGGGGCACCAGGGCCACCGAGCTGCGTTGCAGACCCATCCGGGTCAGCTCGTCGACCTCGTCGTTCGACTGCGCCACAGCGATGTCCACAGCGCGGGTCAGTGCGCGTTCCAGCGTGATCCGCTCCCCCGGCCCGTCGTAGCGGCCGCCCAGGTGGCGCAACTGCTCGATGCCGAGTGAGTGGAACGTCTGCACCACCGGGATGTCGGTCTCGCGAACGGCGTGCGCGGCGGCCAGGCCCCCGACCCAGTAGTGCCCGTGCACCACCTCGGGCCGCCAGGCGCCGGCCCACTCGTCGGTCAACCAGCGGCCGAACTCCGTCACGTACCGGATCAGCTCGGCGGTGGGCAGTGGGGTGGGCGGGCCAGCGGGCACCTGGTGCACCTGGTAGCCGTCGACGGTGACCGTCGCCGGCAGGCCGGGATCGTCCCGGCGCTCGTAGAGCCGTACGTCGTGGCCTCGTTCGGCCAACTCGGCGGCAACCCGCGCAATGTGCTGTCGGGTGCCGACCGGTGGGCCGTCGGCGTGGCGGTACGAACTGGCGTGCGCGCAGACGAGGCCGACGCGCATGGGTCACCTCCCTGCGATCTTTCCTCGGCAGTGGTCCTCCCGGTCAGAGCGTCCCATTAACCCCGCGACCCGGAGTCGAAACCTGGCAGATCAGGAAGAGTCCCCCCGAGTGCCACCGACACTTGCGGCACAGCAATCACAAGCGGCACAGGCAGCCAAGTTCGACGATGATCGACAAGCTCTGAGTGGTATGACCTGGCCCGGGCGGGGGTACCGCTCAAGAATGCCGCTGACCCGCACCCTCGACGATTCGACCGTGGTGATCACCGGCGCTTCCAGCGGGATCGGCACGGCGACCGCGTACGCCCTGGCCCGCCGGGGTGCCGCCGTCGTGCTGGCCGCCCGCAGCGAGCCGGCCCTACGACAGGTCGCGCAGCGCTGCCGCGAGTTGGGCGGCCAGGCGCTGGTCGTACCGACCGATGTGACCGATCTGGAGTCGGTGCAACGACTGGCCGAGCGGGCGGCGGCCGAGTTCGGCCGGATCGACGCCTGGGTGAACAACGCCGCGGTGAGCGCGGTGGGCCTGTTCGACGAGATCCCGGTCGCCGAGTTCCGGCGGGTGCTGGAGGTCAACCTGCTCGGCGCGGTGCACGGCATCAAGGCTGCCCTGCCCCACCTGGGGGCGGCCGGTGGCGGTGTCCTGGTCAACAACGCCTCGGTGCTGGCCGAGGTGGCCATGCCGTACCAGTCGGCGTACAACGCCAGCAAGCACGGCATCCGAGGGCTCGCCGACACGGTCCGGCAGGAGCTGCGGGTCACCGGCCGTGGTCAGATCTCGGTCTGCACCGTGCTGCCGGCCACCATCGACACCCCGTTCTTCCGGCACACGGCCAACCACACCGGCCGGGAACTGGTGCCACCGCCGCCGATCTACCCGCCGGAGGTGGTCGCCGAGACCATCGTCCGGCTGCTGCGCCGGCCTCGCCGGGAGGCGTACGCCGGTGGCGCGGCCCGGCTGATCGGCCTGCAGTGGCGGCTGGCGCCCGCGTTGGTGGAACGCACCCTCGGCTGGTACCTCCAGCGGACCCAGTTCGGTCCGGGCGCTCGGGTGGACAGCAGCGGCAACGTGTTCCACGCCGACGCCCAGGCTCGCCGGGACGGCGGCTGGAACGGTCGACGGCGTCAGTTGGTGCGGATGACCGCCGCGTTCGGTCTCGCCGCCGCCGGCACCGCCGTCGGCACCATGGCCGCGATCAACCGCCGATCCCGGTCGGTCCGCTGATGACCGGCCTCGACCGCCCGAATGCGCGAACGGTGACCGGCGCGCACAATGAGGCGATCATGTCGAACTGTCTCGTGGAGATCGACGAGTCGTCGGCGGTGGTCCGGCTGACCGGTGTGCTCGACGCCGCCGGAGCCGAGGCGGTACGCGGCGCGCTGCTCGCCAGACTCGCGGACCGGCCGGGCCCGGTGGTGGCCGACGTGACCGGGCTGTGCATCGCCGATGAGGTCGGGCGAGGCGTCTTCGCCGAGGTTCGCCGGGAGGTGGCCGACTGGCCCGCCGCGGACCTGCTGCTGTGTGATCCGACGGTCGACGGACCCGCCCACCCGGACCCCGCGCTCGCTGGCGTGCCCGCCTTTCCGACGCTCGACGGCGCGCTGGCCGCGGTCGCGGCGACGCCGCTGGCGGCGGTGCTCACCGCCGACCTGGCCCCGACGGTGGGAGCCGCCCGGCAGGCCCGCGAGCTGGTCACCACCGGCTGCCAACGCTGGGGCATGCCGATGCTGGTCGACCCGGCCTGCATCGCGCTCACCGAGATGGTGAACAACGTGGTGGCGCACGCCCGGACCCCGATGACCGTTCGGCTCGCTCCGCAGGACAGCACCCTGCACCTGGCGGTCCGCGATCACTCCTCGCGTCTGCCGACGTTCGCCGGGCTGTCCCCGCCGAACCGGGCCGGCGGCCGCGGCCTGCTGCTGATCGACACGGTGGCTCGCCGCTGGGGCAGCAGCGCGATACCGGACGGCAAGGTCGTCTGGTGCATCCTGCACCCGGACGACGAGGTCGCCCACCTCGGCTGACGGGGCGTTTCGCCGCCGGTGCCGGTTTCGCCACCGCACAGCCTGCGGTGCTCCGGTTATGGCGGGAGGGCAGCGGGTAGTGATCAGACATGCGCGACAACGAGTACCCGACCCCCGTGTCCGACACCGAGGCGCAAGGCCTGCCCGACACCGCCGATGACGACTCGACCGCCAACGACGACGTCCTCACCGGGCGCGAGGCGGACGGCCCGGACCCGGCCCAACTGCCCGGCGACCGTACGCCGGTGGCGGTGGACCGGTTCGGGACGACCGCCGAGGAGCAGCTCGACGGTGAGTCGTTGGACTACAAGCTCGACCGGGAGGTCTACGAGCGCCCGGCCGACGACCCGCTGGCCGGGACGATCGACCCGAAGATCGCCTTCGAGGCGGACAATCTGGAAGCCGCGGCGGAGGCCCAGCTGGACGCCGACGTGATGGATCCGGGGCCCACCTCGGACCCGAACTCACCGGTCTCCCTGTACGACCACGGTCAGCTCGGCACGGTGGCCGACGCCACCGTCGGCCGGCTGGTGGAGCCGGACGAGGGGGCGCACACCGACCAGGAGACCGACTCGGTGGCGTACGACGCGGGTTCGGCTGGCGGCGGGGCGACCGCCGAGGAGCTGGCCATCCACGAGACGGAGCCGCCGCGCTCGGTCTGAGGAGGGTCAGTCGTCCAGGCCACGTTCGATGGCGTACCGGGTCAGCTCGACCCGGTTGTGCAGTTGCAGTTTGCCCAGGGTGTTCTGCACGTGGTTCTGCACCGTGCGGTGCGACAGCCCGAGCCGCTGCGCGATCTGCTTGTACGACAGCCCTCTCGCCACCTGCCGCAGCACCTCCGTCTCCCGCTCGGTGAGCCGGGGCGCTGCGGACTGCGCACCGCCGGCAGGGTCGGTCGGCTGCCCCGGCCGGGCGGCCAGCCGGCGGTACTCGCCGAGGACGAGCCCGGCCAGGCCGGGGGTGAAGACCGCCTCGCCGGCCGCGGTGCGGCGGACCGCGTCGAGGAACTCGGCGGGCGCTGTGGACTTCACCAGGTAACCGGTGGCCCCTGCCTTGACCGCGTCCAGCACGCTCTGCTGTTCGCCGCTGGCGCTGAGCATCAGCACCCGCACGTCGGGCAGTGCCGCACGCAGACCCAGGATCACCTCGACGCCGGAGATGTCCGGTAGTTGCAGGTCGAGGACGACCACGTCGGGCCGGGCGGCGGCGGCCACCCGGACGGCCTGCCGGCCCTCGCCGCTGGTCGCCGCCACCAGGAAGCCCGCCTCCGTGAGGTCGCGGGCCACCCCCTCCCGCCACATGGGGTGGTCGTCGACCACCATCACCCGGGTCGGGGTCACCGCTGTGCCCTCGGCACTGTCAGCTCGATCTCGGTGCCGGCGTCGGGGGCGGACACGATCCGAACCGTCCCGCCCACGTCGGCCACCCGACCCCGGATCGACTGGCTCACGCCGAGCCGACCCTGTGCGGCCGCCTCGGTCAACCGGCCTTCCGGGATGCCCGGCCCCTCGTCGCGGATCGACACGGTCACCGTCGCCCCCTCATCCTCGATCAACACCCAGGCCCGCCCGCTGGCGTGCCGCCCCACGTTGTCCAGGGCCGCGCCGGTCGCGGCGGCCAACTCCCCCGCCACCCGCCGAGGCAGCGGCACCGGGGTGGCCGGGGCGGAGAGCACCACCGCCGCCGAGGCGTACCGGCCGAGCAGGGTCCGCAGGTCCACCGCCGCCGCCTCGGTGCCGTCGGGGAGCACGGCAGCGCTCGCCAGGCTGGTGCCGGCGATCAGTGCCCGCAACGCGGCCTCCTGCTCGCCGGCCAACCGGGCCAGCTCGCCCGCCTCACCGGGCAGGTCGGCACCCCGCCGCTGCACCATCGCCAGCACCTGGAGCACCGAGTCGTGGATGCCCCGGGCCAGCCGCTCCCGCTCCCGGGTGGCGGCCTCCAACTCCACAGCGCGTTGCAGCCGTTCCTCGGCGCTCGCCGCGAGCCGGGCCACGTGCCCGACCACCACCCCGGCGAGCAGCATCAGGATGACCCCGGTGAACGAGGACTGGCCGATCCGCTCCCGGGTGGTCAGGTCCGCGCCGGCAACCAGCAGCGCGGCGACCGTGCCCCGCCGCCGACCACCGGAGACGGCCCAGGCCAGCACCGGGCCGGCCATCCAGGCGACCCCCATGGTGGGTACGCCGGTGGCGAGCGCCGCCCGACCGACCACCCACGGGGTGGCCAGCACGATGGCGAGCACCACCCCGAGGTCGGCCAGCAGCAGCGGCCAGCGCCGCCAGGCCGGCCGGGCGTACCCGACCGCGGTCGCCGCGGTCCAGGCCGCCATCACCAGGATCAGGGCGCCGACGGCGTACGGGTGGTCGTACCGGTCGGCGTCGCGCACCGCGAGCACGCAGACGTACGCCAGGGACGCCAGCCGGAACACCGCCAGCGCACGCCACAGCGGCACCTCGAATCCACCCGGCGGCGACGGCATGGCGGTCAGGATGCCATAACCCGTCCACCGCACGGCGAGCAGCGAGTGCGGTTCGGGAAACCCTGACGTACCGTGGAAAAGCCGCGAAATACTCCGAGATCCGCCGCCGGGACGGGCCCATGACGAACGCAGATCCGCACGCACCGCGTACGGTTGTGCCCATCGAACCTGCCCTCCTGATCGCCGAGGCCTTCGACCAGGCCCAGGTGACCGAGATTCGACACTCGGTCACCTCATGCGCGCATGCCTGCGGACTCACCGGCCAACGGCTGGACGACTTCGTGCTCGCGATCAACGAGTTGATCACCAATGCGGTCCGGCACGGCGGCGGGCGTGGATGGTTGCGCCTCTGGCACGAGTCCAGCCTGCTGGTCTGCGAGGTGGCCGACCACGGGCACGGGATCAGCCCGCAGCGGCTGGGCGACCGCAGTCGGCCGGCCCCGGACACCGCCGGTGGGTGGGGCCTCTGGCTGGCCCGCGAGCTGACCGACGCCATGGAGGTCGTCTCCAGCTCCGCCGGCACCACCGTCCGGATCACCGCCGGCCTCGTCAGCCACAAGCGCACCACGCGCTGAGCCGCCGCAGCCGCTCCCCGCGGCTGCAATCTGCGACTGCGGGGAGCGGCTGCGGGAACGGCTTGCGGCTGCGGGGGACGGCTTGCGGCTGCGGCTCAGGCGAACAGCGCCGAAACGGACTCCCCGTTGTGGATCCGGCGCATCGCCTCGGACAGGGCGGGCGCCACCGACAGGACCTGCAACTTCGGCACCCGCTTGGCGTCCGCGATGGGCACCGTGTTGGTGCAGACGATCTCCAGGACGCCCTCCTGGTCGCTGAGCCGCTGGAGGGCGTCGCCGGAGAACAGCCCGTGCGTGCAGGCCAGCCGGATCGACCGGACCTTCAGGCCCCGCAGATGCTCCATCAACTCGACAACAGTGCTGCCCTTGGCGATCTCGTCGTCCAGCACGATGACGTCCCGGTCGGCTACCTCGCCGATCACCGCGCTGATCTTGACCAGGTCGTCACTGAACCGCTGCTTCGCGCCGGCCGCGACCGGTGTGCCGAGCAACCGGGCGAAGGCCGCCGCCTCCTTGGCGTTGCCGAGGTCGGGTGAGACCACCACGGTGTTGCTCAGGTCGTAGCGCTGGAAGTGGGTGGCCAGCTCCCGCAGCGCGTGCAGGTGATCCACCGGGACGCTGAAGAAGCCGTGCACCTGCGGCGAGTGCAGGGTCATCGCGAGCACCCGGTCCGCGCCGGCCGACACGAGCAGATCGGCGACGAGCCGGGCGCCGATCGAGATCCGCGGGGCGTCCTTCTTGTCGGAGCGGGCGTACGCGTAGTGCGGCAGCACCACAGTGATCCGGCCGGCCGAGGCGCCCCGCGCCGCGTCGATCATCAGCAGCAGCTCCACCAGATTCTCCTGCACGGGCGGCACCAGCGGCTGGATCAGGAAGACGTCCCGCTCCCGGCAGTTGGCCTGCAACTGCACTTCCAGACAGTCGTTCGCGAATCGGGAGACCCGCACCGGATGCAGCGGCACCCCGAGGTGGGCACAGATCTCGGCGGCCAGGTCGGGATGGGCAGTTCCACTGAAAACGGCGATGTCGCGCACGTTCGCACATCGTAGGCGACCCGGGCGGCGGCCTTCGGCGGCGGGCCGCAACCGGCCGTGACGCCTGTCGCACCGAACGCCGGTCCGGGTACGGTGCTGCGGTGACCCCCCAGTACGTCGCCGCCATCGACCAGGGCACCACCTCCTCGCGGTGCCTCGTCTTCGACTCCGCCGGGGACATCGTCGCCGTTGCCCAGCGCGAACACCGGCAGATCTTCCCTCAACCAGGCTGGGTGGAACACGACGCCGAGGAGATCTGGGACAACGTCCAGCAGGTGGTCTCCGAGGCGCTGCGGTCCGCCGGCACCGACCCGGCCGGCCTGGCCGCCGTGGGCATCACCAACCAGCGGGAGACCACCCTCGTCTGGGACCGGGCCACCGGCCGCCCGGTGGCCAATGCCATCGTCTGGCAGGACACCCGGACCGGGCCGCTGCTGCGCGAGCTGGCCTCGGCGTACGGCGAGGAGCGGTTCCGGGCCCGCACCGGCCTGCCGCTGGCCACCTACTTCGCCGGCCCGAAGCTGCGCTGGCTGCTGGACGAGGTCGACGGCCTGCGCGAGCGCGCGGAGCGCGGCGAGGTGCTCTTCGGCACCATGGACAGCTGGCTGATCTGGAAGCTGACCGGCGAGCACGTCACCGACGTGACCAACGCCAGCCGGACCATGCTCATGGACCTCACCACCCTCGACTGGGCTCCGGACCTGCTGGACGCGATGGGCGTCCCGGCGGCGATGCTGCCGGAGATCCGCTGCTCCGCCGAGGTGTACGGCACCGCCACCGGCGTGCTCGCCGGGGTGCCGGTGGCCAGCGCTCTCGGAGACCAGCAGGCCGCCCTGTTCGGGCAGACCTGCTTTCAGCCGGGCGAGGCGAAGTGCACCTACGGCACCGGGAGCTTCCTGCTGCTCAACACCGGCGCCACCCCAGTCCCGTCGACGCACGGCCTGCTCACCACGGTCGCCTACCAGATCAAGGGGCAACCGCCGGCGTACGCCCTGGAGGGCGCGATCGCGGTCACCGGCTCGTTGGTGCAGTGGCTGCGCGACAACCTCGGGCTGATCTCCACGGCCGCGGAGGTGGAGGATTTGGCCCGCACCGTGGACGACAACGGCGGCTGCTACGTGGTGCCCGCGTTCTCCGGACTGTTCGCCCCGCACTGGCGCACCGACGCCCGTGGGGTGATCGCCGGTCTGACCGGTTACATCACCAAGGGGCACCTGGCGCGGGCCGCGCTGGAGGCGTCGGCCTGGCAGACCCGCGAGGTGGTCGACGCGATGGATGCCGACTCCGACGTGGCACTGCGCCGGCTCCGGGTGGACGGCGGGATGACCGCCAACGGTCTGCTCATGCAGTTCCTCGCCGATGTGCTCGACGTGCCGGTGGTCCGGTCCCGGATCACCGAGACCACCTGTCTGGGTGCCGCGTACGCGGCCGGCCTGGCGGTCGGCTTCTGGCCGGATCTGGCCACCCTGCGGGCGAAGTGGCGCTCCGATGCCCAGTGGGAGTCCACCATGGCCCCGGAGCTGCGCGACCGGGAGCTGCACAACTGGCGCAAGGCCGTGCAGCGCACCCTCGACTGGGTGGAGTGACCGCCGACGCGGCTGTCACTCCCAGCGGTTGCCGGTGAGCTTCTCGTACACCTCGATGTAGCGGGCGCGGGTCGCCTCGACGACCTCGTCGGGCACGTCCGGCGCGGGGGCCTGCTTGTTCCAGCCGCTGCCGGTGGCCCAGTCCCGCACGTACTGCTTGTCGTAGGAGAACTGCACACGGCCCGGCTGGTACGACTCGGCGGGCCAGAACCGCGACGAGTCGGAGGTGAGCAGTTCGTCGGCGAGGACCAGGGTGCCGTCCGGTGCCCAACCCAGCTCGAGCTTGGTGTCGGCGATCAGGATGCCCCGGTCGGCGGCCAGCTCGGCGCCGCGCCGGTAGACCTCGATGGTGATCTGCCGCAGCCGCTCGGCGGTGGCCTCACCCACCTTGTCCACCACGTCGTCGTACGTGATCGGCTCGTCGTGCTCACCCATCGGCGCCTTGCTCGACGGTGTGAAGATCGGCTCGGGCAGGATCGACGCCTCGCCGAGCCCTCGGGGCAGGGTTATGCCGGACACCGCGCCGGTCTGCTCGTACTCCCGCAGGCCGCCGCCGGTGAGGTAACCCCGGGCCACGCACTCGACCGGGACCATGTCCAGCCGCTGGCAGCGGATCGCCCGCCCGGCGAACTCGGCGGGCACGTCGGTTGCCGAGATGACGTGGTTCGGCACCAGGTCGGCGAGCTGCTCGAACCACCAGAGCGAGAGCGCGGTGAGCAGGCGACCCTTGTCCGGGATCGGCGTCGGCAGCGCCACGTCGTAGATCGAGATGCGGTCCGAGGCGACCAGGATCAGGTCATCGCCGTCGGCGTAGACGTCCCGAACCTTGCCCGAGTGCAGAAGTTCCACGCGCCCTAGTACACCATGCGACATCGGAAGGCCTGATTCGACCACCCACGCCGGGGGTGACCGGACGGACGTTGACACCTTCGTGCGCTGCCTGCGTGAATGGTCCGACCGCCGCCCTCGCAGGTCCAGGAGACCCCCGTGCCCGTTGTTCGACCCCCGTTCGACCGCCTCGGCGCTGACCCGGGCCGGCGCCGACTGCTGACCGCGGTGCTCGGCGCACCTCTGCTCGCCTCCGGCGGGCTGGCCGGGTGCAGCGACGACGCCGCCACCTCGACCCAGGACGGGCCGGTCGAGCTGTCGGTCTTCTGGTGGGGCGGTCCAAGGCGGGCGGCGCTCACCGAGAAGGTCCTGCGGCTCTACTCGGAGCGCAACCCCCAGGTCACCTTCCGGGTCACCTGGCAGGGCGCCGACGGCTACTACGAGCGCCTGGCCACCCAGGCGGCCGGCGGCAACGTACCGGACCTGGTCCAGATCGACGACGCCATGCTGACCGAGTACGCCCAACGCCAGATCATCCTCGACCTCACCGACCGGGTCGCCGACCACAGTCTGGATCTGCGGGGCCTGCCGGAGGGGCTGATCCGCTACGGCACGGTGGAGGGGCGGACGATGGCGGTGCCCGGCGGGCAGACCCACGCGGGTGTGGTCTTCAACCGGGAGTTGTTGCGGGAGCTGCAGGTGCCGGAACCACGCGCCGGGATGAGCTGGGCCGACTACATCTCCTGGGCGGAAGAGGTCACCGAGGCCAGTGACGGCCAGGTGGCCGGCACCATGGACGGCTCCGGTGACTACCGGGCGCTCTGGCTCTGGTTGCGGTCACAGGGCGGCGAGCTCTACCGGGGTAAGCAGCTCGGTTTCGGCGTGGAACAGCTGATCGCCTGGTTCGAGCTGTGGCAGCGGGCCCGCAGGGCGCGGGCCACGCCGGGTGCGGCGCTGGTCGATCAGGCCGACAGCGGCGAGCCGTCCCGGCAACTGGTGGTGACCGGGTTGACCGCCGCGTCGTTCGCGTGGTCCCACCAACTGCCGGAGTTGCAGCGGCTCACCGGGGCCGAGCTGGGCATTGTCGGCTTGCCGGGGCCGACCGGTGCGCAGTGGGCGCGCGCCTCGATGTTCTGGGCCGCGTTCCGGGGCACCCGCCACCCGGACACCGTCACCGACGTGATCAATTTCCTGACCACGAATGGCGAGGCCGGCACCGTCCTCGGCCACGAACGCGGCCTGAACGCCAGTCTCGCCGTCCGCCGCTACGCCGAGGGCAGCATCACCGATCCGGCCCAGCAGCGGGCCGCCGCGTTCGGCGCGGCCATCGCCGACCAGCTCGGGCCGGCCCCGGCGCCACCCCCGAAGGGGCACGCGAAGGTGCGGACCCTGCTGGTCGCCACCGCAGAGAGCATCCGCGTCAAGCGGACCGGCACCCGGGCGGCCGCCTCACGTTTCATCGCGCAGGCCAACGCCGCCCTGGCGGCGTGACCACCGGAGGTCGGTCCACAGCCCGCAGCCGTGGACCGACCTGACCGGCTGCCGGGTCAGCGCGGCGGGCCGCCGCGACGGTTGCGCATCAGACGCAGCACGAGGAACACGACGATCGCGACCACCACCAGGCAGCAGAGCAGCGGAAGGATCCCGAAGCCGCTGCGACCCCGACGCCGGGCGGCTTCCACCACCAGCTCGCCGGTGCCCGTGGACGCCCAGGCCGCGACGGGCACGAAGACCGCCAGAACGGCCCCACCGAGGACCGCGCTGAGTCGGCCCCACCACTTACCGAATGAAGACATGCGCCCATCCTCGCCGAAGGACGCAACACCGGCACGTCGGTCCACGCCGAATCACGGAACTGAGATCTTTCCGGAGCGCCCTGGAGTGCGACATGTTCCGGCAACGGTCGCCCAGGCATCAAACAAGTCCGGCCCCCACAATGTGGGGGCCGGACTCATGTCATTTCATTTGTAGCGGGGACAGGATTTGAACCTGCGACCTCTGGGTTATGAGCCCAGCGAGCTACCGAGCTGCTCCACCCCGCGTCGACTGGTTAAGACTAACCCATGCGTCCCGGCGATGATCAGCGGGGGTCACCAACCGCTGCGGCCGACACCGCAGAATGTCGAAAGCCCGCCTCCGGCGAACCGGAGACGGGCTTTCTGTCGTAGCGGGGACAGGATTTGAACCTGCGACCTCTGGGTTATGAGCCCAGCGAGCTACCGAGCTGCTCCACCCCGCGTCGGCTCGCTAACCGTAGCGCACCACCCCCGGGCCCCGCAAAACGACATCCGAATCCGCCGAATAGCGACCCGGCCACCACGGTCAGCCGAGCCAGACCTTCACGGCGGCGACCGCCCGGGCGCTGTCCGCGTCGACCTGCGCCCGTTGGCTTGAGGTGTTCTCCCAGCCCTGCTCCCAGAGGGTCGTCACCACGTCGCCGACCCGGATCGCCCGGATCAGCCGTACGTCCTCCACGCCGGTCGGGTCGCCGTTGACGTCCAGTTCCGGGCGGCGCATCTCGAACAGCACCGACTCGTCGCCATAGCGGGTGTCGGTGAGCAGCCGCTGCCTGCTCAGCACCGGCGCGCTGTCACCTGGCCGTTCCTGCTGCGGGCAGTCGCGCACCGCCCGCCGCAACTCGTCCAGCAGGTCGTCGGCGCGCCCGGCCCGGTAGATGGTGATGGAGTGCGTGTACGTGCCGTCCGGGACGTGCCCCGCACCGGGATTCTGCGGCAGCTTGTAGACCACGTTCCGGGTCCGACGCTGCACGATCGCCCCCTCACTCGAGTAGCGGGCGCCGCACAGGTCCGGCAGCACCTCAAGGTCCCGGAATTCGGGCGCGATGCCGATCTGGTTGGCCGCCGCGAGCCGGAAGAACGCCCGATCCGGGATGCCGGTCGGCGTCCTGGGCTGCGCCGCACCTGTGACACCGGGAGACGTCGCCGTCGTACCCGGGGAGCGTCCGGGCGGGGTCGGCGAGACGGGCGGTGATACCGAACCGCCGGTCACGCTCGGCGACGGCGACGCGGATGGCGGCGCCGGCGCCGTGGGCGTGCCGGCCGGCGAGGGTACGGTCGCCGCCTGCGGAGCGACCACCTGGGTCCCGACAGCCACGCCCACCACCACCAGGGCCACGGCAAGGGTGCTCCCGGCGACACGCAGCCTGGCCCGACGGTCCGTCTGGTGCCGTAGCACCTCGGGGACGCCCAGATCGCGAGCGTCGGCGTCGGCGGCGAGGGACCGGTACAGCTCAGACAGTTCACGCGACATCGGTGGCCTCCAGTTCCACGATGGCCAGATCGGGCAGCAACGCGGCGAGTCGGGCCCGGCCGCGGGAAAGCCACGACTTCACAGTGCCAACCGGCACGTCGACCTCTCGGGCGATCTCCTCGACGGGCATGTCGAACAGGTAGTGCAGCGCCAACACCCGCCGGTGGGTTGCCGGCACCTGACGCAGGGCCTGGACCAGCAGCACGCTGTCCTCGTTGGGCGGAGGGACCGGCGGTGGAGGCCCGGCCAGCCGCAGCGCGCCACGCAGGCCGCCCAGCCGCCGCCAGCGGTCGGTCGCCAGGCGGGACACCACCAGCCGCAGCCACGCCTCCGGCGCCGGATGAGCCGACAACCTCCCCCACTGCCGCCAGGCCCGGGCGTACGCCTCCTGCACCAGGTCCTGTGCCTCGTTGTGGTCGCCGGTGACCGCGTAGCCGTACCGCACCATCCGCCGCGCCGTGCCGCGGTAGAAGTCATCGAAGCTCTGCGCGTCCCTCACGACTGCTCCCCCTCATCCCACCCCGTTGCAAATGAGGACGGCGAACCGGTGCCGCAGGTTGCGGCCCGACCGCACCTGTCGGTGAGGTGACAGACGGTGACACCACCGGACACGACGGAGCCCCCGCCGTCCGGACCGGTGGGTCCGACGACGAGGGCTCCGAGACGTGCTCCCGGCTGTGGTGGATCAGCCGCCGGGGCTCGGCGACGGGCCACCACTGGCAGTGCCGGCGGCCTGCTGCGCCTGCTGGAACGCGGTGAGCGCCTCGTCCAAGGCCTTCAGCGCACGCCCGTACCGCTCGAAGTCACCGGACGTCTGCGCCGACCGGACCTCGGTGATCGCGGTCTGCACCCGGTCCGCGGCGACGGCCAGATCACCGGTCGGCGGCGGGATGCTGGCGCTCGGCGTCGGCGCCGGCGTGGCGGTCCCGCTGGGCGTCGGCGTCGGCGTCGGGGTCGTGGGGTTACCCCCGGTGGTCGGAGGCGGCGACGTGCCCTGCCCGGCCTTCTTACCCTGCTCGACCAGTTGCTTGATGCCGTCGTTGATGTTGTCGGCCAGCGCCACGAAGGAGCCACCGTCACCGTAGGAGAGCAGCACCTTCTGCAACAGCGGGTACGCGTCCTGCTGGTTGCTCTTCACGTAGACCGGCTCGACGTAGAGCATGCCGTCGGCGAAGGGCAACGACAGCAGGTTGCCGTACTGCACCTGGGCCTGGTTGCTGGAGAGCAGGTTGAGCTGCTGACGGATGTTCGCGTTGTTGGTCATCTGCTGGTGCACCTGCACCGGGCCCGAGATCCGGGTCTGGTCCGGCAACTCCAGCACCTCCAGGCGGGGCTTCCCCTCGACGTACGACCCGGAGATCAGCGCGGCGAGGTTCTGCCGGCCGTTCGGGGTGACCGCCGAGGTGAGCTGGAACCGCGGGCTCTCCTGCCCAGGGAACTGCGTGAACAGGTAGTACGGAGGCTGCTTCTGGCCGCTGTCCGGGGCGTCCGGCACGTTGGGCACCTGCCAGAAGTCCTGAGCCGAGTAGAAGTCACCCGGGTTGGTCACGTGGAACTTGGTGAGCAGGTTGCGCTGCACCTTGAACATGTCCGCCGGGTAGCGCAGGTGCTCGGTCAGCTCGACCGGGATATCCGCCTTCGGCAGCACCAGGTCACCACCGAACGCCTTGTTCCACGCCTTGAGCACCGGGTCGGTGTCGTCGTACTCGTAGAGCTTCACGGTGCCGTCGTACGCGTCGACAGTGGCCTTCACCGAGTTGCGCATGTAGTTGACGTCCTCCCGGGCCAGCTGGAAGGTGCCCCGGTTGGTCAACTCGTCGGTGGTCTCGGTCTGGAGGTTGACCTTCTCGGCGTACGGGTAGGTGGCCGCCGTGGTGTAGCCGTCGACGATCCACTGCACCCGGCCGTCGACAACCGCCGGGTACGGGTCGCCGTCCAGCGTGAGGAACGGCGCGACCTTCTCCACCCGGTCGCGCGGGTTACGCACGTAGAGCAGCTTGGAGTCCTTGTTGACCGCCTCGGACAGCAGGAAGTTCGACTCCTGCTCCTTGATGGCGTACAGCAGCCGCCGGGCGAAGGAGCCGATCTCCACGCCGCCCTCACCGGTGTAGGTGTAGGACTCGCCGCCACCCTCACCGACCGGCCGGTCGAACTCGGCCTTCTTGTTCGGGTCGGACTGCCCGACGATCGCGTAGTCGTCGGCCGCCATCCGCTCGCCGTAGTAGATCCGCGGCTGCTTGGCCGTGATCTGCTCGGTCTGCGAGGAGCACGCCTCCTGGGTCTTCTCGCCCAGGAAGCCGGAGACGAAGAACGGCTGCCCGCCGCAGACCACCTGGTTCGCCGGGGCGGCCACCAGCCCGTACCCGTGGGTGTAGACGGTGTGCCGGTTGATCCAGGTGTTCTGCTGGTCGGTCAGCTCGCCGTAGTTGATCTCCCGGACGCCGACCACGTAGTCGGAGACGTTCCCGTTCACCCCGTACCGGTCGATGTCCAGCTTGGGGCCGAAGTCGTAGAAGCCACGCACCTGCTGGAGCTGGGTGTACGTCTCGCTGACCAGCTGCGGGTCGAGCAGACGCACGTTCGACACCACCGAGGTGTCGGTGGCCAGGTTCGCCGGTGGGGTGAGGTTGTTCGCCGCGTACGGGGTCGTCTCGGTGGCCCCCAACCCGAACGCCGCTCGTGTCGCGTCGATGCTGCGCTGGATGTACGGCGCTTCCTTGTCCTTGGCGCTCGGCTTGACCTCGAAGGTCTGCACGGCCCAGGGGTAGATGCCGCCGATGGCCACCGCGGACACGCCGAGCAGCGCCAGCGAGATCCCCGGCCAGACCAGGTTCCGCATCCAGGCGTTGGAGAACACGATGATCGCGATCGCCACCACGATCGAGATGTAGGCCAGGATCTCCTTCGCCGGCAGCAGCGCGTTGACGTCGGCGTAGCCGGCGCCGTACAACTTGGCGCCCTCGTTGTACTCCAGCAGCATCGCCCGCCGGTCCAGCACGTACGCGACGGCCTTCAACAGCACGAAGACCGCGACCAGGCTGCTCAGGTGCGCGCGGGCGGCGTTGCTCATCCGGTCACCGACGCCCTGCAGGCGGACCCCGCCGAAGAGGTAGTGCACCGCCAGCGCGCCGATCACCGCCAGCACCACAGCGGTGAAGGCGACGCCGAGCAGGTAACGCCAGAACGGCAGCTGGAAGACGTAGAAGCCGATGTCCACCCCGAACTCCGGGTCCTTGATCCCGAAGTCACCGCCGTTGCGGAAGAGCAGCCACTGGTTCCACCGGTTCTGCGCGGAGAGGCCGGCGAAGAGCCCGACCACAGCGGCGGTCAACGCGATCCAGGTGCCCAACCGCGGGCTGAGCACCATCCGGTAGCGCTCCAGCGTCGCCTGCTCCACCGAGTGCGGACGCAGCCGCGGACGCAACCGGTAGGCCAGCCACAGGTTGCCACCGACGATCACCGCCATGCCGAGACCGGCGGCCAGGAAGAGCACCAGCCGGGTGAGCAGGACACCGGTGAAGACCTCGGTGTAGCGCACCTCGTCGAACCAGAGCCAGTCGGTCCACGCCTGGACACCCCACCCGAGCAGGGTGAAGAGCACGAACACCCCAACCAGGACAGCGATGGTGACGCGCCCGCGCCGGCTCATCCTCGGAAGGGGGCTGCTGCTACGCATTACCACTGTTGGCTCCGCACGCTCGATGTGATCGGCTCCGACCAGGCACCCAGAGTACGGGGTGTTCCTGAGCGTGTCGGGGCACGGTCACACCGGTCAGCAACGCGTCGGCTGACCACCCGCGCGCAACGCCTCCAGAGCGGTCATCGCCTCGTCCAACGAACCCACCCGCAGCAGGGGCAGACCCGGCTGCGGATTGCGGACCGCCTCGGCGCAGTTGTCCGCCGGCACGAGGAACACCTTGGCCCCAGCGCGCTTGGCGCCGACCAGCTTCTGGGCGATCCCGCCGATCGGGCCGACGGTGCCCTCGTCGTCGATGGTGCCGGTGCCGGCGATGATCTGACCGCCGGTGAGATCGGCCGGGGTCAGCTTGTCCACGATCCCCAGGGCGAACATCAGACCGGCGCTCGGCCCACCGATGTCCTCCAGGTCGATGCCGAGGGTGAACGGGTGCGGCTGCTGCTGGTCGATCTCGACGCCGATCCGCGGCCGACCGTCCTGCTCCTGGCTGGTCACTTTCACCGTGGCGGGCACGCCGTCCCGGGTGTAGCCGATGGTCAACGCCGTCCCGGCCGGCTTGGCCCGGACCAGTTCGGTGACCTTCGCGGCCACCGGCACCGGCTGACCGTCGACGGAGGTGATCACGTCGCCGGCCTTCAACTCGCCGGCGGCCGGCCCGTCACCAGACACCGTCTTGATCACCACCTGCACCGGAAAGCCCAGCTCCCGCAGCGCGGCGGTCTCCGCGCTGGTCTGGGACGCCTTGAAGTCCTCGGCGTTGCGCTGCTCGACCTGCTCCGTCGACTCCCCCGGCGGGTAGACCAACTCGCGTGGCACCACCGCCTCGTCGTCGGAGAACCAGCCCGCGATCGCCCCGCGCAACCGCACCGTGGGCTGCACACCCACCGTGGTCAACCGCAACTGACCGGCGGAGGTCGAGGTCTCCCGCCCGGTGACCTGGATGACCTCCTTGCCGTCGGCCGTACCCAGGGTGTTGACCGTCGGGCCGGGGCCCAGCACCACGTACGGGATCGGAACCCGGAGCACCCCGATGCTCAGCAGGGCGGTGAACAGGGCACCGAGCAGGACCGTCAGGCCACGACGTCTCATGCCGCAGAGCGTACCGACCGACCGGACGCCTCCTGCCGGATGCGCACGCGACTTCGCCCTCAGCGCAACGCCAGCGGCGGCGACCTGGGGCGCGGCCCGCGTACCGTAGACGTCGTGCCTGATATTCCGTTCGGTTTCGCGCTCCCGGGTGGTCAACCACCAGACCCCAACGATCCCGCGCAGATGCAGCAGTTCATGTCGCAGTTGCAGCACCTGCTCTCCGCGCCGGGCAGCGGGCCGGTCAACTGGGACCTGGCCCGGCAGGTAGCAGCCAGCCAGCTCGCGGCCGCCGGCGACCCGGCGGTGTCACCGTATGAGCGCAACGCCGTCGAGGAGGCGCTGCGCCTGGCCGACCTGTGGTTGGAGCCGGCCTCGGCGTGGCCGTCCGGCATCCAGTCCCCGGTCGCCTGGAACCGCAATGAGTGGATCTTCAAGACGCTGGACGTGTGGCGCAAGCTCTGCGACCCGGTGGCCAGCCGCATGGTCGGCGCGATGGGCGACCTGGTGCCACCGGAGGCCCGCGCCCAACTCGGCCCGATGCAGTCGATGGTGGCCTCCCTCGGCGGCGCGCTCTTCGGCGGTCAGCTGGGCCAGGCCCTCGGTTCGCTCGCCGCGGAGGTGCTCTCCGCCGGCGACATCGGGCTGCCGCTCGGCCCGGCCGGCACGGCCGCGCTGATCCCGGCCAACATTCGGGCGTACGGCGAGGGCCTGGAGCTTCCCGAGGACGAGGTCCGCCTCTACGTGGCGCTGCGTGAGGCCGCCCACCAGCGGCTGTTCCAGCACGTCCCGTGGCTGCGCGGTCACGTGCTCAGCGCAGTCGAGATGTACGCCTCGGGCATCCGGGTCAACCGGGAAGCGATCGAGGAGGCGATGGGCCGGGTCGACCCGACCGACCCGGAGTCGATGCAGGCGATCGCCCTGGAGGGCATCTTCACACCGGAGGACACTCCGGCGCAGAAGGCATCACTGGCCCGGCTGGAGACCGCACTCGCCCTGGTCGAGGGCTGGGTCTGCCACGTCGTGGACAGCGCCGCCAGCGACCGGCTGCCCAACGTCGTCCGGCTCGGTGAGGCGTTCCGCCGTCGCCGTGCCGCCGGTGGCCCCGCCGAGCAGACCTTCGCCGCACTCGTCGGCCTGGAGCTGCGCCCACGGCGCCTTCGCGAGGCCGCGGCACTCTGGGCGGCGCTCACCCAGCACCGTGGCATCGAGGGCCGCGACGCCGTGTGGGGCCACCCGGACCTGCTCCCGTCGGACGACGACTTCGCCGACCCGGTCGCCTTCGCGATGAACGACATGGACCTCAGCGAGCTGGACAGCTTCGACTTCACCGCTCCCGGTGGGGTGGAGGAGAAGTCCCCGGGCCAGCCCGACAAGACCGACGGCGAGGACGACACCAAGTCCTGAAACCTGGGTCGTGACGCCTGGGGTCGTGACGCCTGGGGTCGTGACGCCTGGGGTCGCGATGCCCTGGGGCCGTGATGCTTGAAGCCGGGTGCCCGCCTGCTCGACGGCGGGCGCCCAGCGTGCAGGTGGCCCTGGATGGGCAGCAGGTGACGGCCCCCGGTCGGGAAGCGTGCGGGTCAGGCGGGGCGGCCCGAGCCGGAGAGCAGGGCGCGGGTCGCCTCCCAACCCTCGAAGGCCGGGTCCAGCGTGGCCAGGTCGGCCGGGCCGCGCAGTCGCCGCCAGCCGGCGGTGACCGCCACGTCCCCCGGTCGAGGGGCACCGGAACGAACGTCCGTCGGCGTTGCCGTGTCCAGGTTCAGCGGGGGTAGCCAACCCGGCACGGGCAGCCGCACAGCCACCCCGAGCAGGCCCGGACCGCCGCCGTCGACCGGAGCCACCGCGACGGGTCGGGTGGTGAGCGGTCGCAGCAGCTTGCCGACAGTCAGTGCGGGCAGGTCAGGCACGTCCCCGACCAGCACCGCCGCCTGGTCGTAGCCCTCCAGCGCGGCGAACACGGCGTTCGGCGTCGGCTCGGCGACCTCGTAGACCGCGGTGCCGGGCCAGACCAACGCGTCGGCGAGTGCTCGGTCGGCCGGGGTGACCGCGACGGCGATCTCCACCTCGTTAAGCGTGGCGAGCAGGTCGATGACGTCTTCCGCGAGCGCCGCTCGCCATTCGGTCCGGTCGACGCCCGGCGGCGACCAGGGAACCGGTCCGAGCAACGCCACTACCACCCGTCGTGCCACCCCCCGACCCTAGCGCCCACCCTGGCCGCCCCGACCACCCGCTCACTCGCACGGCCGTGCCGCGCCGAACAGCGACCCCGCACGCCCGACCACCCCGCAGGCCCCAGCACGCCGAACGGCCGTCTCGCACGGCGCGCGCGGGCATGATCGACTCGGGTTCATGGAAGTCGCGGTGTCCGCAGGGCATCGATAGCGCGGTTTTCAGGAAGGCGAGTGGATCTAGGCCAACCGCGCTCTCCTAACGAGGCGCGGGGCTTTCCGAGGGGCTCGGCGCGCGGCAGCCCGGAGACTCGGGGTCTCTGGATCAGGTGGGGAGCGGCGCGCAGGAGGCAGCGGCCACGCCTTCGAGGTAGCCGCGGGCGCGTTCCGCCTTCGGGTAGCGGCCGACCAACGCCCAGAACCGGGCGTTGTGGCTGGGCACGATGAGGTGCGCCAACTCGTGCAGCAGCACGTAGTCGATCACCCAGTCGGGCATTTCCTGAACGCGGTGCGAGATCCGGATGCTGCGGTCGGCAGGGGTGCAGGAGCCCCACCGGCCGTTCTGGTTGGTGACCCACCGGACGCTGGCCGGCACGGCCTTCGTGGGGTATTCGGCCAGGTAGAGCTCGATGAGCCGGCGCGCCCGGGCCAGCAGCTCGGCGTCGGAGCGGGCCAGACGCCCCTCCCGGGCGGCGAGCCGGGCGAGCATGCGGTCGACCCACTCGCTCTCCTCGGCTCGGGAGAACTGGTCCGGGATGAGGACGACGACCCGCTCACCGTCACGGTACGCAGACACCGTGCGTCGTCGGCGCTGGCTGCGCCGCACCTCGACGACCGGCTTGCGCGTCCCCGCCATCACTGGCCCGCGCAGCCTCGGCTACGTGTCACGAAGGAAAGCTAATGCGTACTGACCAGGGGTCCGCAAGGGTCAACCACCCGACACGCGCCCAGAAAATGGTGATTGGTCGCCAGGCGTCCGGAAAATTTCTTGACGACGTCCCCGCCACGCCATCTCGTCACCCTTCGTGAACGCTGATGGCGGTGTCGCACGACGCCTCTCCACCGTAGGTGATCACCGGCCGGAAGCCGCGCCGGGGGCACTCGCACGGGTGGCTGTGAGGGTTTGGTCGGCGTGTCCCCGCCAAACTGACTTATCCGACCTATTTCGCCATGCACACTCTCGACGTCGACTTGCTCACAGTGTCGATGCACAGCTGACATGGAACTGCCCAGACCTGGGTAGGGTCCGCGAACCAGCGGTCACGAAGGTGGCCGCGGAGTGAGACCCAGCGCCGGCGCCCCGTGTGGCCCGCCGCCGGGCACCCCGCCGGGACGGCATTGACCGGCGGACGAGACGAGGAGGGCACCGTGGCCGACCAGGCCCAGACGACCTACAACGGTTACTGCGTCAAGTGCAAGGAGAAGCGGGACTTCGAGGGGCACGTCGAGGTCTCGAAGACCGGAATGAACATGGCCAAGGGCAAGTGTCCGGTTTGCGGGACAACAGTGAACCGCATCCTGGGCAAGGCCAAGGTCTGACCGTACGGGTGACGGGGGCGGGGTGGCCGGTGGTCACCCCGCCCCGTTGCCGTCCTGGGCGGTCGGCGGGTCGTCGACCGCCTGTCGGGTGACCGACAGCCTCGTCGGCAGCCTGTGGAAAACCCGGCAAAGCCTGTGGACAACGCTGGACAGCGGCCTGGGCGCCTGTGGACAACGATCGACCGAACGCGAAGTCACGGTCACGATTGGTGACCATGAGTCGCACCGTACTGCCCCGTCCCACGCTGCTGCCCGGCCTCAACCGGCTCTGGCGGGACCGGCACACCCTCCAGCTCGGCGTCGGCCCGGGGCCCGCCGTGCTGCTGGAGCTGGCCAATCCCCGAGCCGCCCATCTGCTCGACCTGCTCGACGGCACCCGCAGCGAACGCTCCGTCCTGACGCAGGCGGCCACCGTCCGGGTCACCGCCGACGAGGCACGTACGCTGCTCGACGCCCTGCGTACGGCCGGCCTGCTGGTGCCCGCGCACAGCCTGCTCCCCCGTGACCTGGCCGGCCCGGTCCGCGCCCGGCTGGCGGCGGAGGCCGGCGCGTTGGCCCTGGCCGCCGCTCGACTGCCCGGCACCCCCGCACAGGTCCTGCGCCGTCGGCGGACCACCCGGGTCGTGCTCACCGGCGCCGGGGCGCTCGGCGGGCCGCTGACGGTGGCGTTGGCCCAGGCCGGCGTAGGGCAGGTGATCCCCCACCTCACCGGCCCGGTCCGCCCCGTCGACCTGGTCGGCACGGGCATCCCCGCCACCGAGCTGGGTCACCCGCTGGCACCGGCCGTGCGGGCGGCGGTCAACCGCGTCGCACCGGGCACCGGCACCCAGCGGGGCCGGGCGACCCGGGTGGACCTGGTGATCCAGCTCGGCACGGACCGGCCACCCGCGCTGGTGGCCGCCGGTCTGGCCCAACGCCGGCAGCCACACCTGCTGGTCACGCTGCGCGAGGGCGTACCGGTCGTCGGGCCGCTGGTCCGCCCACCGGCCGGGCCCTGCCTGCACTGCGTCGAGCTGCACCGGGCCGACCGCGACCCGGACTGGCCGCGGCTCGCCGCCCAGCTCGCCGCCACCGACCCGGTCGCCGCTGGCGCGACCAGCACCCTGCTGGCAGCCATCGGGTACGCGTTGGCCGAGGCGCTGACGCAGCTCGACGGCGGTCAGCCGGAGACCCTCGGTGGGGCCATGGAGATCACCGGCGCGGGCCGCTTCCGCCGTCGGGGCTGGCCGCCACACCCGGCGTGCGGGTGCTCGCGAGGTCGAGTGTCCGCACCAGCCCGGCCGCAGAGCAGCAGCGGAGCCCTCCGGTCGGTAACAATGACCGTGTGACCGACATACCGCGCCGCGCCGTGTCCCGCACCGCCAAGCTCGCCGCCCTGCCGCTCGGCTTCGCCGGCCGGACCGTTCTCGGCATGGGAAAGCGCGTCACCGGGCTCGCCTCCGATGTGATCTCCGCGGAGATCCAGCAGCGCACCGCCGAGCAGCTGTTCAGCGTGTTGGGCCAGCTCAAGGGTGGGGCGATGAAGTTCGGCCAGGCGCTGTCGGTCTTCGAGGCGGCACTGCCGGAGGAGATCGCCGCGCCCTACCGCCAGGCGCTCACGAAGCTCCAGGAGGCGGCGCCGCCGCTGCCGGTCGCCAGCGTGCACAAGGTGCTGGCCGAGCAGCTCGGCCCCGACTGGCGGGACCTGTTCGTCGAGTTCAACGACACCCCGGCCGCCGCCGCCAGCATCGGCCAGGTGCACCGGGCTCGGTGGCGGGAGCCGGGGTTCGACGAGTCGGGCGCACCGAACAGCCGCGACGTGGCGGTCAAGATCCAATATCCGGGCGCCGGTGAAGCGCTGCTCTCCGACCTCAAGCAGCTCTCCCGGCTGGGTGGGATGTTCCGGGCCATCCAACCCGGTCTGGATGTCAAGCCGCTCCTGGTCGAGCTGCGCGAGCGGATCACCGAGGAACTGGACTACGAGCTGGAGGCCGAGTCGCAGCGCGCCTTCGCGGCCGCGTATGCCGACGACCCGGAGATCTACATCCCGCAGGTGATCAACGCGGCACCCCGGGTGCTGGTCACCGAGTGGGTGACGGGCACCCCGTTGGCCGACATCATCCGCGAGGGCACCGAGGAGGAGCGGGACGAGGCGGGCCGACTGATGGCCACCCTGCACCTCTCCGCTCCGCAGAGGGCCGGGTTGCTGCACGCCGACCCGCACCCGGGAAACTTCCGGCTGCTGCCCGACGGCCGACTCGGGGTGATCGACTTCGGCGCGGTGGCCCGGATGCCGGAGGGAACGCCGGAGCCGATCGGTCGCATCGCCGCGATGGCGCTGCGCGGCGACGCCGACGAGGTGGTAGCGGGGCTGCGCTCGGAGGGCTTCATCGGCGCCACCGAGCAGATCGACGCCGAGGGGGTGCTCGACTTCATCCGTCCGATGCTGGAGCCCATCGCGGCGGACGGGTTCCGGTTCACCCGGGCCTGGCTGCGGGCCGAGGCGGGTCGACTCGCCAGCCCGCGCTCCCCCACGTACCAGCTGAGCAGGCAGCTCAACCTGCCGCCGTCGTACCTGCTGATCCACCGGGTGACGCTCGGCTCGATCGGAATTCTCTGCCAGTTGGAGGCGAAGGCTCCGTACCGCAGCATCCTGGAGCGTTGGCTGCCCGGCTTCGCCCCGGTCGCCTGAGGACGTCCAGAAGGGCGGGTGCCGGTCGGCACCCGCCCTTCTGTGTGCGGTGGTACTAGAGAACGCCCAGGTCGCGTGCCGTCTGGTTGCGGCTGTTCATGGCGACGGTACGGGCGGATCGGGTTGCCTCAGTGCTCGTGGTGGTACGACCGGCCTGAGGCCGGCGCATTCGAGCCCGGGACAACGCTTCGTGGAGTAGTTGCATCTCGAAGGCTCCACTCGGGACGTTGAACATCGTCTTCTCACTCACTGCCGGTGTGACACCGGCGTAGTTGGTACGGATCGGGAACACGTCAGGCTGCCAGCCGGACCGCGCCACGCACCTCGGACAGCCCACTGGCCGCCAGGCGCGCCTCGGCCTCGACCCGAAGCTCGGCGTCACGAGCGACGTCCTCCTTACGCGGACGGCCACGGGGCCGCTTACGCGGGACGACCGCGCCACGCTCGAAGATCTCGCCGCCCCAGACGCCCCAGGGCTCCGCTCGCTCAACGGCTCCGGCCAGGCATTCGACACGCAGCGGGCAGTCCCCGCAGAGCGACTTGGCCAGCTCGAGCTCGGTGGGCGAGTCGGAGAACCACAGGTCAGGGTCGAACTTCCGGCAGGGCAGGTTCGCCTCCATCTCGATGCTCATGTCGAGTGGGGCCAACGCCAGACTCATCTCCCGGTCACCTCTCTCTCACATTCGATCTCGTGGATCGCATTCCGACGTACTTACGGCGGGCAAAAAACTGAGGCCGCGGATCCCGGTAAGCGGGTTCCGCGGCCTCGAGGTGAGCCGGTGTCTGATGATCAGACCGGTTTACCTCGAGGTGGAACGCCGCGGACATCCATGCGCTTCTTGGCGACCTGGATGCCATTGCCCGTGAAGCCACTGGTCCCCTCGACTCCGACTGGTGCGAGGGTCAGGCTCAGCTCGGTCTGAACCTGGTGCACCTGCGGAACCGACGGTCGTGCAGCCGTGAGGGCCACCCGGACAGCCGACAGCGGAGCGTGGACAGACGGCATCACCGCCAGACGCTCATAGGTGAAAATCTTCACGGGACCCACCTCCCTCACGTTCCTCGGATCGACTGGACCAACCCCGTGAGCAGCCGGAATGGCGCCGCTCGCGTGGTGTGTTCTGAGGCTATTCCTCGCGCCGGGGCGAGGGCAAACGAATTTACGACGAGATTTCGAAAGTTTTCTCAGGGCAGACATCGTCCACCCCCGCGCCCCCCACCAGCGCCAGCACCGACTCCCCGTAGAGGCCCAGCTTGCGGGGGCCGATACCGGCGATGGCGATCAGTTCCTCCGACCGCTCGGGCCGCCGCTCGGCCAGCGCGATCAGCGTCGCGTCGGTGAACACCACGTAGGCGGGGACCTTCTGCGCCCCGGCCACCCGCTGCCGCCACTCGCGCAGCCGTTCGTGCAGCTCATCGTCGATGTCGGACGGGCAGGTGGGGCACCGACCCAGCTTGCGGTCCGGGCCGGCGAGCAGGGTGGCGCCGCAGATCCGGCAGGAGACGATCTGGGTTCGACGCCGCTCGGTGCGTTTGGCCGCCGGACCGGTGCCGCCGCCGGACGCCCGTTCGGTGCCGCCGGAGCGGTCCAGCTGGGGCAGGAACCGCGACGGCCGCCGGGCCCGTCCGCCCGGCGAGCGTGCTGCGGCGTACGACAGCCAGAGCCACTGCCGCGCTCGGGTGATCCCGACGTAGAGCAGCCGACGCTCCTCCTCGACCTGCTCGACGGTCTTGGCGTACGTGGTGGGCATGGTGCCCTCGGCGAGGCCGACCAGGAAGACCGCGTCCCACTCCAGCCCCTTGGCGGAGTGCAGCGAGGCGAGGGTCACCCCGTCCACAGTCGGTACGTGCTGCTGGGCGGCCCGGCGGGCGAGCTCCTCGGTGAAGTCGGTGAGCGTGACGGGACGTTCCACCGACGCGGCCTCGCCGATCGGCACCACCTCGGGGCTGGCCGCGTACTCCTCGGAGAGCTGGACCAGAGCGGACAGCGCCTCCCACCGCTCGCGGGCGGCGCCACCGGCCGGGGGTGCGTCCGGGGCCCAGCCGACCGCGGTGAGCGCCTCGACGACGGCGGCCGGCAGCGGCGTCTCCCCGGGGATCGAGCGGGTGGCGGCGCGAAGCGCGACCATCGCCTGGCGTACCTCGGTCCGCTCGAAGAACCGCTCGGCGCCCTGCACGACGTACGGCACCGCGGCCTCGGTGAGCGCCTTCTCGTACGCCTCGGACTGCGCGTTGACCCGGAACAGCACGGCGATCTCCTTCGCCGGCGTGCCCGCGTCGATCAGGGCGCGGCAGCGCGCGGCGACCGCGTTCGCCTCGGCCGGCTCGTCGGTGAAGATCCGCAGGTCCGGCTCGGGGCCGGGTGGGCGCTGCCCGCTCAGCTCCAGCCGCAACCGCGCCTCGGTGCCCCGGGCCTGGGAGATCACCGCGTTGGCCAGCCCGACCACCTGCGGGGTGGAGCGGTAGTCGCGGACCAGCCGGACCACCGTGGCGTTGCGGTGCCGGCGGGGGAAGTCGACCAGGTACGCCGAGGTGGCACCGGTGAACGAGTAGATCGTCTGGCTGGCGTCGCCGACCACGGTCAGGTCGTTGCGGCCGGCCAGCCAGGCGTCCAGCAACCGCTGCTGGAGTGGGTTGACGTCCTGGTACTCGTCGACCACGAAATGCCGGTACTGGGTGCGGATCTGCTCGCCGACGTCCGGGTGCTCCTCGATGCCCCACACCGCGGCACGCAGCATGTCCTCGAAGTCGATCACGCCGTTCGAGCGTTTGAGCTGCTCATACGCGGTGAACACCTCGGCCACCTTCGCCGGCTCGTGCGGTGTGTCGCGCAGCGCCCGGGCGGCGGCCACCACGTAGTCCGTCGGCTCGACCAGCGACGACTTGGCCCACTCGATCTCGCCGGCCAGGTCGCGCGCGGCGGCCCGGTCGGTGCGCAGGCCGACCCGGGCCGCGGCGAGGGTGACCAGCCGCACCTTGCTGTCCAGCAGCTCGGGCATGGCCCGGCCGGACAGCAGGCGGGGCGCGAAGTACCGCACCTGCCGCAACGCAGCGGCGTGGAAGGTCCGCGCCTGGACACCGTGCGCCCCGAGCAGAGTGAGACGGTGTCGCATCTCGGCGGCGGCACGGGCGGTGAAGGTGACCGCGAGCACGTGCCGGGGGGATATCTCACCGGAGAGTGCCCGGTGGGCGATCCGGGAGGTGATCGCCCTGGTCTTGCCGGTGCCGGCGCCGGCAAGGATGCAGACCGGGCCGGCGGGCGCGGTCACGGCGGAGCGCTGCTCCGGGTCCAGCCCGGCGAGCACGTGTTCCGACGCTGAGTGAACCGCCACAACCAGGAATCATCTCAGCTCCCCTCAGCGTTGCAGCGAACAGCCTCGGCTTGATCCGCAAGCCGCGGCCGGAGGAGTTGGAGGATCCGACCATGTTGACGATGTATTCCACCCCCTGGTGCGGCTACTGCCACCGGCTGAAGTCGCAGCTCGACCGGGAGGGCATCGGTTACGAGGTGGTCGACATCGAGCAGGACCCGAAGGCCGCGGAGTTCGTGATGAGCGTCAACGGTGGCAACCAGACGGTGCCGACCCTGCGCTTCGACGACGGCAGCGCCCTGACGAATCCCTCGATCACCCAGGTCAAGCAGCACCTGGAGACCCTCACCGCCTGACCGGCCAGATGACCGTCGACGAGCGGCCGCCCCACTCGGGGCGGCCGCTCGTCGTGTTCGGAGGTCGGTCATCGTGGCGGCGGAAGGTGGGTGCCGGTCGCCAGCGGCCGGTCGGCGTCCTCTGCCGGTCGCCGGGGTGCCGGGAGCACCGGGAGGGCCGGCGTGGGCGGGCGGGTGCCGGGTGGCGCGCTCAGGTGCCGGCCCCGCCAGAGGTAGCCACCGGCGATCAGGGTGGCCACCCCGACCAGCGCGAAGAGCAGCCGGTAGTCCAGGAACCCGACCAGCAGGGCGCCCGCACCGATGGAGAACGCCTGCGGGCCGCTGACCACCGCCTGCGTGGCCGCGGCGACCCGGCCGACCAGCGTGGGCGGGGTCCGACGCTGGATCAGCGTGTGCAGCCCGACCATCGTCAGCGGGAGCGACACGCCGGCCAGCAGCACCGCCGCAAACCCGAGCCGGATGTCGGGGTACGCGAGCGCGAGCGCGGCCGGGGAGAAGAATGCGACACCGGCGGCCAGTGTGCCGACCTCACCGAGCCTGCGGACCAGCGCCGGTGAGCAGAGCCCGCCGAGCAGCCCACCCACGCCCTGCACGGTGACCAGCACGCCCACGAACGCGGCGTCCCGGTTCAACCCCTGGTCGACGTACGCGAAGATGAGCGACTCGCTGAAGCCCATCACCAGTGATCCCAGGCCGTAGCCGAGCAGTGCCCGGCGCAGGGCCGGCTCGCCGGCCAGGTGCCGCAGGCCCGCGCCCAGCTCGGCTGGCCAGCGCAGCCGCACGGGCGGTGGCGCCTGCTGCGGAGTGGGTAGGGCGGTGACCACCGCCGCGGCGGTCAGAAATCCGACGATCCCGATCCCGGCCAGCGCCCACCCACCGAGCGCCGCGTAGAGCGCTGCGCCGGCCAGCGGACCGATCAGCCGCATCCCCTGCCGTACGGTCTGGAGCAGGCCGTTCGCCTCGGCCAGCAGCTCGACCGGCACCATCTCCCGGATCAGCCCGCTGAGCGCCGCGCCGAGCGTGATGGACGACAGCCCGTAGAGGGCGGCCACCAGGTAGACGATCCAGACGTCGCCCGCGTGCCGGACGGCGAACAACGGGGTGAGCAGGGCGGCGGTGAGCACGTTCGCGGCCAGGAAGAACGGCCGACGCGGGTACCGGTCGACGAACCAGCCGACCAGCGGTGCCAGCATCATCGGCGCGATGACGGCGAAGATCGTGGCACCAGCCAGCCCGTTCGAGCCGGTCAGATCCTTGACCCAGATGGCGAGCGCGAGCAGCAGGATCGACTCGGCGGTCATGCTGGCCAGCAGACCGCCGAAGAGCAGGCGGAAGTCGGGTCGGCGCAGGATCGTGCGCATGGGTCCCTCCGGCGGGATGGCCTGCCCGGCTGGGCGAGGTCGACGTGGGCCGCGACCGCGGGTCCGTCATCGTCCGGCATTCCCGTGGTCCGATTTTTGCAGGACACGCCCCCGCCGGAACCTCCGACACCGGTCGCGCCGTCCATACTGACCGTGGGGGGCGAATTTCATACAGTTACCGTCGCGCCAGCGGCGGTCGACGGGAAAGAGGACACTGTGCCTCCTGCCGCACCCAGCCCGATCCTGCGTCGTCGCCGATTGGGCGTCGAGCTGCGCCGCCTGCGTGAGGCCGCGGGCCTCACCGGCGACCAGGTGATCGAGCGTATCGGTTGGGCCTCCGCGTCCAAACTGTCCCGCCTGGAGAACGGCCGCAGCCGACCGGACCCGCAGGACGTCGGCGACCTGTTGGATCTCTACGGCGTCGACCAGGCGGTGCACGACGAGTTGCTCGGCATCACCGGCGAGGCCGGCGACATGCGCGGCTGGCTGAAGAACTTCCCGGTGATGACGCAGCAGCAGCGCAGTTGGGCCGAGCTGGAGGCGGGCTGCGCCGAGATCTCCGAATACAACCCGGTGCTGGTGCCCGGCCTGTTGCAGACCCCGGGCTACGCCCAGGTCCGGATCGTCTCCGCCCGGCAGGTGGGCGCGGGCGCGGGCGAGCCCGAGCCCGACGACGAGCCGGAAACCGAGGTGCAGGCGCGGATGGCCCGTCAGTCGTTGCTGACCCGTGAGCCGCACGCGCCCCGCTACACCGCCGTGCTGGAGGAGGCCGCTCTCGGCCGCCGCGCCGGGCCGCCCGAGGTGCTGCACGAACAACTGCTCCAGCTCTGTGAGCTGGCCCTGCTGCCGAACGTGACGCTGCACGTGCTGCTTCGCGACACCCAGATCGGCAATTGGTACCTCCCGCCGACCGCGTTCTCGGTCTACCGGTTCGCCGATCCCCTCGATCCGGAGACATTGGCCATCGAAGGTGGCTTCACCGACGTCATGTCGACCGAGGCAATCGCGCTAAATCGCTATAAAGTGGTGTTCGAGTGGCTATGCACGTCGGCACTGAACGCCGAGGACACCCTCTCCTGGCTGATCGAGTCAACGGGACGGCTGACCGAGGCGGCGCCCCCATCCACAGTGGCGTTCGGGCCGGCAACGGCGCCGACCCAGCGCCGCCGGGCCTCGGGGCGGCTGACCGATCGGTGATCCACGGGGGACCGACCCTCCGTCGGGGCGTGCGGCACCACTCGTCCCATCGGATCGCTTCACATCAGGAGCAGAACCATGAACGACATCCGTAACACGCCGTCCGTCTCCGCTCACTCGCTGGCGGATGCCCCGTGGCGTACCAGCACACGCAGCCAGACCTCCAACTGCGTGGAGGTCGCCCCACTCAACGCCGGCCCGTCGGCGGTCGCCCTGCGCGACAGCAAGGACCGAGGCGGTCCGGTGCTGCTGTTCAACCGCGCAGGGTGGCTCGGTTTCATCACCGGAGCCAAGAAGGGCCAGTTCGATCTGAACTGATCCGGTGACAGGTACGGGGCCGTCGGCGCACTGCCGGCGGCCCCGTCGCTGTACGCGCCCCTCCACCCCACTGAGCTGCATCGGCCGATCGGACGACGCTCCGAACTGATAGGCGCGTTTCAGTTGCTGGGACGAACACGGGGCGTAACATGGCCCTCGGATACGTGGAACTTCCACACTGGCTTATCCACCGCGGCTCATCCGGAGACCCTCATGCGGTTCCTGATCGTTCGCACCGACATCCGCGCCGTCGCCGACGGGGACATCGCCGCTGCCTGGGCAGACGGCCACCGACTCCGCGACGAGACGACCACCCCCGAGCCACGACGGCAGACCGTGCACGCCGAGGACCGGGACGCCGCACTGCTGCTGGCCCGCGCTCTGGCCACTGTCGGCGCGGTCCGCGCCGGCAAGCAACGGGTCAAGGTCGTACCGCTGATCGAGCCTCGCGCGGCCTTCCGACACAGACCGGGCCGCAACGGCACCTGACTCGACAAGACGTCCGTCGTGGTCGGATCGGCTCCCCCGCCGCGTTTATCGCACCCACCGACCACGACGGCCCGTGTTCCCGACCCGTGACCGCCGCGGCAACGGCGGCCACGGGTCGGGACCGTGCTTCACCGGTCGGCGTCCACCCAGCCGTCCAGCCACCGGTGGATGAGGAACAGCGCGATCGACGACGGCGGCGGCAGGATCAGCTGGGCACCGTCACCCACGTCCACCGTCCGCCCGGCCAGCGCCGCCCCGATCTCCCGGCGCGAGAACCACCGGGCGTACGCGATCTCGGACGGGTCGACCCGCACCGGATCGTCCGGGTTCGCGGTGGCCAGGAAACCCAGCATCAGCGAGCCGGGGAACGGCCACGCCTGGCTGCCCACGTACCCGATGCGCTCGACCCCGATGCCCACCTCCTCGCGGACCTCGCGCAGCACGGCGGCCTCCGCCGACTCGCCGGGCTCGACGTAGCCGGCCAGGCAGGAATAGCGCCGGCCGCCCGGGGTGCCCGGCCAACCGGCGTTGTTGCCGAGCAGGCAGCGACCGTCCGGGCCATCCACACCGTCGTGCACCAGCACGATCATCGCCGGGTCGGTACGCGGCCAGATCCGCCCACCGTTACGGTCCACCCGGGACCAACCCGCCTCGTCCATCGCGGTCGGCGCCCCGGTGCTCGTCGAGTAGCCGTGCCGGGTGTGCCAGTTGAGCAGCGCCAACGCCGTGGTGAAGATGCCGGCCTCCCGGTCGGCCAGCAGGTGGCCCACCTCGCGCAGGTTGACCGCGCGGGTCCCCGGCAACGCCGGCAGCGGCGCGTCGACCGCGAAGACGGGCACCCCGTCCGGTTCGACACCGAGGAACATCGCCGTCGACTCGGACCCGGCCGGCACGTCGGCCGCACCGAACAGCACCAACGCCGGTGGCGACGTGTCGGTGCGGGCCAACGTGCGACCCTCGTCGGTCGAATCGAGCAGCAGCACGCGGCCACGCAGCCACGCCTCGGTCAGCCACTGCGAGTCGCCCCGCCGGTGCGCGGCCCGATCCAGCGTGGACCGCGCCAACGGCGGCGCCGCCTCCCCGCTCACGCCAGCGCTCCGCTTCGCTCCACGCCGCCGTGAGACGGCCCACTGCTGAGCCCCATGGCTCGCTCGCTGCGCTCGTTCACTGCTTCGGCTCGGTCTGGACCGGAGTCAGCGCGGCGAGGCCCGGGGTGACCCGCTCGGCGTCACCGAGCACCACGATCGCCGCCCGAGCCGGTGCCAGGTACCGGGCGCCGGCACGCGCGACATCGTCGATGCTCGCCTTCGCCAACCTCGCCGCATACTCGGCGAGGAAGTCGAGGCGCAGCCCGTTGCCCGCGTACGCGCTGGTCAACGCCGCCAACCCGGCCTGGGTGGACATGCCGAGTTGGAGAGTGCCCAGGGCGTACTGACGGGCCTGCTCCAACTCCTCGGGCTTCGGCGGCAGCGACGCCAACCGGCCCAACTCATAAGTCGTCTCCAGCAGCGCCGGTCCGGTGACCTCGGTGGCCACCTCGGCGGACGCCACCAGGACCGACCCGGCCACGGAGTGCTCGATCCCCGAGTGCGGGCCGTACGTGTAGCCCTTGTCCTCGCGGATGTTCTCCACCCAACGGGAGGAGAAGTAACCGCCGAAGATCAGATTGGCCAGTTGCAGCGGGGCGTGGTCGGGGTCGGTGCGGGACACGGCCGGAAGCGCGATCCGCAGCGAGGACTGCACCGAGCCCGGCCGGTCGACCAGCAGCAGTGGGCCCGGCTCCAGCGGCGGCGTCGCCGGCAGCTCGGCCACACGCCCGGCGCCGGCCCAACCGCCGAGCGCCCGCTCGGCGGCGTCCAGCGCCTTCTCCGGCTGCACGTCACCGACCAGCACCAACTGCGCGCCGGCCGGGTGGACCCGCTCCGCGTGCAGGGTGCGCAACGCCGCCGGTCGGACGGCGCGGATCTGACCCGGCTCCGGGGTCTGCGTCGCGTACGGGTGCCGGCCGTAGATCCGCTTCAGCAGCGCCTCCCGGGCAAGGTGCGCCGGCTGACTCTGCGCCACCTGGATCCGGTCGACCAGTCGGTCCCGTTCGGTGGCCACCTCGTCGCTCGGGTAGCTGGCGCTGGTCAGCACCTCGGCCAGCAGCTCCAGCATCCGGTCCAGGCCGGTGACCAGCCCGGCGCCCGAGAGCATCAGCCGGTCCGGGTCGACGCCCGCGGAGAGCCCGCCACCCACCTTCTGCAACTCGGCGGCGAGCTGCACGCTCGTCATCGACTCGGTGCCGGAGAGCATCGTCTGCGAGAGCATGGCGCCGCGAGCCAGGTGCACCCGACCGAACGGAACCCAGAGCCGCAACTCGACCAGCGGCACGGCGGGCCGGCGTACGGCGATCACGGTGAGACCATTGCGCAGCGTACGTTCGGCCTGCTTGGGCACCTTGAGCTTGCGGGTCGGCCCCAGCGGCGGCAGCGTACGCGGCCCGACGGGAGCAGTGGTCGTAGTCACTGTGCCACCTTCGTTCGCGACTGCGGGGCTCGCAAAACCGGCTCACTCCTCGCGCTCACCGGGCGCCTCCGGCAATGACCTCGATGGCGGCCCGGCGCTCCGGCCGCAGCGTGGCCGCGGCGGCCCGGACCTGGTCCTCGGTGACGTCGCCGACCAGCCGGGGCAACTCGTTGAGCAGGCCCGGTTCGCCGCGTTGCTGCTCCAGCACGGCCATCCGCAGCGCCCGGCCGAGCACCGCGTCGGTGTCCCGCAGCAGATGGGTCGCCATCCGGGCCTGGGTGCGGGCCAGCTCACCGTCGGTCAGCCCGTCGGTGGCCAGCCGGTCCAACTCCTCGTCGATGGTGCGCAGCACCTTGTCCACGTCGCCCCCGGGCGGCAGATGCGCCTGCAACAGCAGCGCTGTGGGGTCGCGGACGTCGAACGGGTCACCCATGAAACCGAGGTATCCGCCGAGGCTGGTCACCGTGCGGTCGCGCTGCACCAGCCGCTCGACCAGCCGCGACGCGTCGCCGTCGGTGAGCACCTCGGCCAGCACCACGTACGGCAGGTAGCCGGCGAAGTCGGTGACCGGGTCGGGCACGCGCCAGGCGCCGGCCACCGCCGGCAGCGGCGCCAGGGCATCGGTGTACGAGGTGCGCCGCTCGGCGGTCAGCTCGGGCTCGGTGAAGTCGGGCCGTTTCGGCGCCGGTCGGGCTGGCACGTCACCGAAGTGCCGGGTGACCAGCTCGGTCGCCTCGGCCACGTCGATGTCGCCGCTGACGGCGAGGACCGCGTTGCCGCTGGCGTAGTAGCGGCGGAAGAAGTCCGCCGCGTCGGCGACGGTCGCCGACTCCAGGTCGTCGAAGGAGCCGTAGCCGTCGTGCGCGTTCGGGAAGGTGTCGAACATGACCGGCGGCAGGGTCAGCCAGGGGAAGCCGCCGTACGGCCGGTTGAGGACGTTGACCCGGATCTCCTCCTTGACCACGTCGACCTGGTTGCGCAGGTTCTCCTCGGTCAGTCGGGGGCCACGCATCCGGTCCGCCTCCAGGAACAGCGCGCGTTCCAGCGCGTTGCTCGGCAGCGTCTCGAAGTAGTCGGTGTAGTCCAGGTGGGTGGAGCCGTTGAAGGTGCCACCAGCGCCCTGCACGTGCCGGAAGTGGGCCAGCTTCTCCAGGTTTTCCGAACCCTGGAACATGAGGTGCTCGAAGAGATGGGCGAAGCCCGTGCGCCCCTCCGGCTCCGAGCGGATGCCGACGTCGTAGACCACCGCCACCCCGATCACCGGGGCACTGCGATCAGGGGTGAGCACCACCCGCAGGCCGTTGTCGAGGGTGAACCGCTCGACCGGATACTTCGTCGCTGGAATTCTGGATCTCCGCGCCGCCACGGGATCGACCCTAGCGCGTCGACACCCCCGCCACCCGCGACCTCCCGGAGCCGCCGCCACCGCGAGGGTGAGACGGCGGGTGTGTCGGGCGCTGGGGTGACATCCGGGACCGGTGGGAAGCGGGCGACCGGCCGTGCGGGGACAATGAGGAGATGAAACGAGAGACACGCCTGATGCGGTTGACCGGGGCGCGCGCGAGCGGCGCGGCGGCGACGGGCGCGGCGGCGACCGGCGCGCGGGCTACCGGCGCGGCGGCGACCGGCGCGCGGGCTGTGGGAGCGGCGTCGTTCGGCGCCCTCGCCGTGGGGGCGGTGGCCGTCGGGGCCGTGGCCGTCGGGGCGCTGGTCATCGGGCGGCTGGCGATCCGCCGGGCGGTCGTGCGGGAGCTGCGCGTCGGCCGGTTGGAGATCGACGAGCTGGTGGTGCACAGCCGACCCACCGCCGAGGGATAACCCGCGCCGGCGCGGACCGCGTCGAGGGAGGCTTACCGCGCCCCCACGCGCCGTTCATCACCCGCCGCGTGATGCCGCTCGGGTGTCGGGCGGACACGGGGCAGCACCTCGGCGCCGACCCGCTCGGCCTCCTCCCGGTGCGGCCAGCCGGAGAGGACGAACTCGTCGACGCCGAGTGCCGCGTACTCGTCGATGCGGGCCGCCACCTCGGCGTAGCTCCCGACCAGCGCGGTGCCGGCACCCTCGCGGACCAGGCCGACGCCGGCCCAGAGGTTCGGCGCGACGGTGAGCCCGTCGGTGCGACCGGCGTTGAGCGCGGCCATCCGGGCCTGACCCACCGAGTCCATCCGGCGGAACCTGGCCTGTGCGGCGGCGATCCGCTCGGGGCTCATCCCTGCCAGCAGCCGGTCGGCCTCCGCCCACGCCTCGGCGCCGGTGGGTCGGGCGATGACGTGCAGCCGCAGACCGGTGCGCAGGGTGCGGCCCTGCTCGGCGGCGAGCGCCCGGACCCGGGCGACCCGGGCGGCGATCGACGTCGGCGGTTCGCCCCACATCAGGTACACGTCGGCCTGTCGGGCGGCCACCGTCTCGGCGGCCGGGGACGCGCCGCCGAAGTAGACCGGCGGTGGCTCGGCGAGCGGGGTGGCCAGGCCGCCCTGGTCGACCCGGTAGTGCCTCCCGGCGTAGTCGAAGGGCCGGCCGGCCCAGGCGCGGCGGAGCACCTCGATGAACTCGCCGGTGCGCGCGTAGCGGTCGTCGTGCCCGAGGAAGTCGCCGTACGCCCGCTGCTCGGCCGGGTCGCCGCCGGTGACGATGTTGAGCGACAGCCGGCCACCGGAGATGGCCTGGAACGCCTCGGCCTGTTGGGCGATCAGGGTGGGCAGCGCGAAGCCGGCCCGAACGGCGACCAGCATGCCGAGCCGCTCGGTGTGCTGTGCCACCGCCGCGCAGACGATCCACGGGTCGGGGCAGCCGGCGCCAACGGGCGTGAGGACGGCGGTAAAGCCGTGCGTCTCGGCGGCCCGGCCGACCTCGGCCAGGTAGGCCACGGTGGCGGCCCGGTCGTGCCGGGCGGCGCCCGCGGTGACGGTGGCGGCACCGACCTCGTCGCCGTCGCCGGAGGTGGGCAGGAACCAGTGGAAGCTCATCGCGAATTCGCCCCTCTGCCGATCACCGAGTCCGGTTTAACCTAGCAAGCTGGTAGGAAATACCGACATAACTGAGACGCGTCATCCCGCCATGTGGATGGGTCTTGACGCTGACCGCGGCCTGGCCCAGTCTTCCTACCAACTAAGTAGGAATACTGCGGATTGGATGGACGATGAGACGGCTTCCCATGCGCCGGTTGGTCACCCTGGCCACTCTCGCCGCCCTCGGTGCGGCGACCCTGGGCAGCACCGCCGCGTGCGGCGACGACAGCGAGGGCACGGGCGGCAGCTCCGGCCCGGTGACGCTGCGCCTCGGCTACTTCCCCAATATCACGCACGCGCCGGCCGTCGTCGGCGTGGAGAAGGGCATCTTCGCCGAGAAGCTCGGCGCCGACGTCAAGCTGGACCCGAAGACCTTCAACGCCGGCCCGGCCGCCATCGAGGCCGTCTTCTCCGGTGCGCTGGACGCCACGTACATCGGTCCGAACCCGACAGTGAACGCCTTCTCCAAGTCCAAGGGTGAGGCCGTCCGGGTCATCTCCGGCGCGGCCTCCGGCGGCGTGGCGCTGGTGGTCAAGCCCGGCATCGCCGGCGCGCAGGACCTGAAGGGCAAGAAGATCGCCACCCCGCAGCTGGGCAACACCCAGGACGTGGCGATCCGCTACTGGCTCAAGCAGCAGGGTCTGACCACCACCAAGGAGGGCGGCGGCGACGTCAAGATCGTCCCGCAGGAGAACGCCCAGACGGTCGAGACGTTCAACAGCGGCGCGATCGACGGTGCCTGGGTGCCCGAGCCGTTCGTCTCCCGCCTGGTCAACGCCGGCGGCAAGGTGCTCGTCGACGAGCGCGACCTGTGGCCGGACAAGAAGTTCGTCATCACCAACCTGCTGGTCAGCACGAAGTTCCTCAAGGCACACCCGGACGTGGTGCAGAAGCTGGTCGACGGCCAGGTTGCCGCGAACGAGTTCGTCAACACCAAGCCCGAGGAAGCTCAGCAGGCCATCTCCGAGGCGATCGGCAAGATCACCGGAAAGCCGCTGGACCTGAAGCTCATCAAGCAGGCGTGGCCGACGTTGGAATTCACCAACGACCCGATCGCGACCTCGCTCAAGGCCGGCCTCGACCACGCCGTCGAGGTCAAGCTGACCGAACCGGTCGACCTCAAGGGCCTGTACGACCTCAAGTACCTCAACAACGCCCTCAAGTCGCAGGGCAAGCCCGAGGTCGTCCAGCCATGACGTCGACCACGACGACGCCGCAGAGCGCGACCACCGCGGTCGCGCTCTCCGGCGTGACCAAGGTGTACGGGCGCGGGCCGAACGCCGTCCTGGCCCTCGACGGTGTGTCGCTGGACGTCGCACCCGGCGAGTTCGTCTGCCTGGTCGGTGCCTCCGGCTGCGGCAAGAGCACCCTGCTGAACCTGGTCGCGGGGCTGGACCGGCCCAGCGGCGGTCAGATCACGCTGGCCGGCGACGCCAACCCGGGGCTGATGTTCCAGGAACCGGCGCTGTTTCCCTGGCTGACCGTCGACGGCAACGTCGAGGTGCCGCTGAAGCTGCGTCGGCTGCCCCGGGCCGAGCGGCGCGAGCGGGTCGCCGAGTTGCTGCGTACGGTGCACCTGGCCGACTTCGGCCGCAAGCGCCCCCACGAGCTCTCCGGGGGCATGCGGCAACGGGTCGCGTTGGCCCGCACGCTGGCCCTGGACACGCCGGTGCTGCTGATGGACGAGCCGTTCGGCGCACTGGACGCGATGACCCGGGACATCCTGCACGACGAGCTGGAACGCATCTGGTCCGAGCGGAACCTCTCGGTGCTCTTCGTGACGCACAACGTCCGCGAGGCCGCCCGACTGGCCGACCGGATCATCCTGCTCTCCAGCCGTCCCGGCCGGATCATCTACTCCACCGAGGTGGACATCCCGCGCCCCCGACGGATCGACTCCCCCGAGGTCGCCGCCATCGCCGCCGAGGTCACCGAGCGGCTCCGTACGGAGGTGGGCCGCCATGGCCAGTGACACCCTGACCAACACGGCGCGTACCGACGCGCAGATCTCCGGCCTGGACGCGCTGGAGATCGCCGGCCGGGACCCGGAGGTTTCCCGGGGTTCCCGGTTCTGGGCCGCCACCTGGCCCAAGCTCGCCGCGCTGGCCATCGCCATCCTGGCCTGGCAGCTGGTGGTCTGGTCAGGTTGGAAGCCGCCGTATTCGCTGCCGGGGCCGCTGGAGGTCGGCCGCGAGCTGGTCAACCAGGCTCAGGGCCCGCAGCTCTGGGAGGGCCTGGTCACGACGTTGCGGCGGGCCGCCGTCGGCTATGTCTTCTCGGTCGCGGTCGGCCTGCTGCTGGGCCTGGCGGTGGCCCGGTCCAAGGTGCTCCGAGCCGCCATCGGCTCGATGATCACGGCGTTGCAGACCATGCCGTCGATCGCCTGGTTCCCGTTGGCCATCCTGCTGTTCGAGCTGAGCGAGAAGGCGATCTTCTTCGTGGTGGTGCTCGGCGCGGCGCCGTCCATCGCCAACGGCGTGATCTCCGGTGTGGACTACGTGCCACCGCTGCTGCTGCGCGCCGGTCGCAACCTGGGCGCTCGGGGGCTCAATCTCTACCGGTACGTCATCGCGCCGGCCGCCCTTCCGGCGATCGTCGCCGGGCTCAAGCAGGGCTGGGCGTTCTCCTGGCGCAGCCTGATGGCCGGTGAGCTGATCGTGGTCGGCATCTCGCAGACGTCGCTCGGCGCGCAGCTGACCTACTCCCGCGAACTGTCCGACGCACCCTGGCTGCTCTCCACCATGATCGTCATCCTGGTGCTCGGCCTCGGCGTGGATGCCGCCTTCGGCGCGGCGGACAAGGCGATCCGGCGGCGCTGGGGCGTGCTCGACCAGGCGGGCAACTGACCCGTGTACGTCTCCGCGCGCAGCGACTACGCGCTCCGGGCGATGCTCGCCGTCGCCGCCGCCAGTCGCGGCGGCGGCGGGAGCGGAGGCGGTGAGTTGGTGAAGGCGGCCAGCCTGGCCGAGGTGCAGGACATCCCGCTCAGCTTCCTGCAGGGCATCCTGCTCGACCTGCGCCGAGCCGGTCTGCTGCACAGCCATCGGGGCGCCGACGGCGGGTACGCGCTGACCCGCCCAGCCGACGGGATCACCGTCGGGGACGTGTTACGGGCTGTCGGCGGTTCGCTCACCACGGTGCGCGGCCTGCCGGCCGAGCGCGCCGGCTACCACGGTGTGGCCGCCGGGCTGACCGACGTCTGGCTGGCGGTGCACGGGGCGATCGCCACGGTGGTCGACAGCACCACCCTGGCCGACCTGCTCACCCGCAACTCGACCGACCACGCCCCCACCACCTCGTGAAACGACGGCGGTGACGTGGTCGGGTCGGTGCCCCGCCGACCCGACCACATCTCGTACCGATCCTGACCGGGCCTGCCCCTCCGCCGGCACCGGTCGGCCGGTCGCTGCTCAACCCACGTGGGCGACCGCCGGGCCGGAGCCCTGGTCGCCAGGGCCGTGCAGCTCCACCAGACCGGCGGGAGCGTTACCCGCCGGGGTGGCGTGCCAGGGTGCGAAGGCCGCAACCATGGCGAGCAACAGCCCGGCGAGCGCGACCGCGACCACCAGGATCAGTTCGCGTAGTGCACCCGAGCCGGCTTCGCCCGCCATGGTCACCCCTCCCGTGCCGGGCCCCCCGCCCGGCTTTCCCCCGGTGGTCAGCCTTGACCACGGTCAGCCATGACGCAGTCGGCCAGCCGACCGAGCAGAGGCTGATTACCGACTCAGAAGTCTGGCCGGCCAGGGCCGAAGACAGACCGACCCGCCTCGCCGAAGCGGGGCGGGTCGGTTGAGGCGCGGAAGATCAGACGGTACGGGGGCGGCGCGGACGGCGGGACCGACCCGACGCCCGGTGCGTCGGGCGGGCGCCGCCATCGGTGGCAGTGCCACCGGCACCGCGTCCCCCACGAGCGGCGGGAGCCGGAGGCGCGACGATGGTCACCGGCACACCGGACGGCTCACGCGCACCGGTGACCCGGGCCAACGCCTCGCCATCGGAGCGCACCTGGACCGACTCGGGCCGGATGCCGGCGGTGGCCATCAGTCGGGACATGTCCCGACGCTGCTCGGGCAGGACCAGGGTGACCACAGAGCCGGACTCGCCGGCCCGGGCGGTACGGCCGCCCCGGTGCAGGTAGTCCTTCGCCTCGGTCGGCGGGTCCACGTTGACGACCATGTCCAGGCCGTCCACGTGAATGCCCCGAGCCGCGACGTCGGTGGCGACCAGAGCGGTCACCTGGCCGTTGCGGAACTGCTCCAGGATCCGGGTGCGCTGCGGCTGGGACTTGCCGCCGTGCAGTGCGGCCGCGCGTACGCCCTTGGACAGCAACTGACGGGCAAGGCGGTCGGCGCGGTGCTTGGTGCCCATGAACAGGATGGTGCGGCCCTCACGGGCGGCGATCCGGGTCAACGCGTCGGGCTTGTCCAGGGCGTCGACGTGCAGCACGTGGTGGGTCATCGCCGTCACGGTGGCGGTGCCCGGGTCGACCGAGTGGGTGACCGGGTTGCTCAGGAAGCGGCGGACCAGCCGGTCCACACCACCGTCCAGAGTGGCGGAGAAGAGCATCCGCTGGCCCTGCGGTGCGACCTGCTCCAGCAGCTTGGTGACCTGCGGCAGGAAGCCCATGTCGGCCATCTGGTCGGCCTCGTCCAGCACGGTGATCTCGACCTGGTCGAGCCGGGCGTCGCCGCGGTTGATCAGGTCGTGCAGCCGGCCGGGGGTGGCGACAACCACCTCGGCGCCGGCGCGCAGAGCGTCGGCCTGCCGCTGCAACGACAGCCCGCCGACGACGGTGGTGCAGCGCAGCCCGACAGCGCGGGCGTACGGGGCGAGCGCGGTGGTGACCTGCTGGGCCAGCTCACGGGTCGGCACCAGCACCAGGGCGAGCGGGCGACCCGGCCGGGCCTTACGGCCGGCGGTGCGGGACAGCAGCGCAAGCCCGAAGGCGAGGGTCTTGCCGGAGCCTGTACGACCCCGGCCAAGCACGTCGCGGCCGGCGAGAGAGTCGGGCAGCGTCGCCGACTGGATCGGGAACGGCTCGTTGATGCCCTGCGCGGTCAACGCGGTGAGCAGCGCCGGTGCCAGCCCGGTATGAGCGAAAGAAGGAATAACTGTGGTCATGCGGGAGCCTTCCTCGACGCGGCACGTGTCGAGGGAGGGCGCCGAAGTCGGCGCTGTCACCGGCGGCAAAAGGCAGCCAGGACTCACAAGCACGAACCGATTGGAGTACGGGCCGGCCCGCCACCGGGCCGTCACCTGCGGAGGCAGGCGACGGCGAGGCGGGCCGGTCCCGTCACCGTCACACCCGGAGGGCGCGACAGGTAATGCTGACCGATCCGAAGATCAGAGCGGGCGGATGTTCTCCGCCTGCGGGCCCTTCTGGCCCTGGGTCACCTCGAACTCGACCCGCTGGTTCTCGTCCAGGCTCCGGTAGCCGGAGGACTGGATCGCCGAGAAGTGGGCGAAGACGTCAGCGCCGCCGCCGTCGGGGGTGATGAAGCCGAAGCCCTTGTCAGCGTTGAACCACTTCACGGTGCCAATAGCCATGTGTTTCGTCTCCTTGACGGAACGTCGGACTCGCACTTGTTGCGTGCCCGAAGAGGAGCGCTCCGCGCGGGGATGCGCGAATCGCCTGTCGCTTCTGGTCGCCCCGCCCGGAGAACTCCGGACACAACAAAGAGCGCCTGGGGCCACAATCCCGCCAGGCGCACACAGAGTCTCTGGTAACCAAAACTGCAACCCGGTCAACGTATCATGGTTTTCCCGCCAGCGGTCAAGCTTGGGCGGAATCTTCGGGCAACTGGGTGATCATGGCCGTGAGCCCCGTCACATCCAGCAGATCGGCGGGCCGAACCGTCACGCCGTGCCGGACGTAGTGGAAGGCCGCGCCCACCCGGTCGACCGGCACACCAGCCAGCTCCGCCCAGGCCAACCGGTACACCGCCAACTGCACGGCGGCCACATCAGCCGCCGGCCCGGTCGGCTGCGCGCCGGTCTTCCAGTCGACCACGTCGAACCGCCCACCCGGCCGGGCGAAGACAGCGTCCATCCGCCCCCGCACCACCACTCCGGCGATCACTGTGGCGAACGGCACCTCCACCTCCACCGGTGACCGGTCGGCCCACTCGCTGGCCAGGAACCGCTCCTGCAACTCGACCAGCGCCTCGTCGGGCGCGGCATCCGCGTCGGCCGCACCGGGCAACTCGTCCAGGTCCAGCAGGCGGTCGGCGCCGAAGCGCTGCTCCAACCAGGCATGGAACGCGGTGCCGCGACGGGCGTACGGGTTGGGCTCGGTCGGCACCGGACGGCGCAGCGTACGGGCCAGCCCGGCCGGGTCACGCCGCAACGCCACCAGCTGGGTGACGCTCAACTGCCCGGGCAGAGCCACCTCGACCGCACCGGAGAGCCTGGTCAGCTCGGCCCGTTCGGCCAGCAGCAGATCCGCCTCGCGCTGCCAGCGCGCCACCTCCGGGTCCACCTCCGGCTCGACGGTCACCAGCGGCCCGTCCACCACCGAGCCGACCGGCCCGGCGACCACCGAGGCCGGCCCGTCGGTCATCAGGCGACGCACCAACCCGGCCGCCTCGGCCAGTGCCGGCCGGCGACCACCCAACGGGTCGGCCGGCCACTCCGCGCGGAGCACCACCTCCGCTGTCGGGTTCGTCGCATCCGGGGTCGGCTCGGGCGCCCACACGTCGATCAGGTGCCCCGGCCCGCCGTCGAGGCAGGCGTCGTACACCTCACGCAGGAAGACCGACGGACCTCGTGGCCGCTTCGTGCCCTCCCCCCACCAGTAGCCGGAGCAGAGCAGCAGCCGGCGCGGCCGGGTGACCGCCACGTACGTCAGCCGGCGTTCCTCCCGCTCGTCGTGGGCCCGCCAGGCGTCGGTGAAGTCGGTCACCGCCCGGGCTACCGCCCGCTGGTCGGCCGCCTCGTCGAGCGCCAGCTCGGGCAACCCGTCGGCGTCACCGCGCAGTGGGAACGGCAGCACCCCGAGCCCACCCAACCAGTGGTCGGAGTTGCGGACCGGACCCGGCCACAGCCCACGGCTCAGCCCGGCCACGGCCACCACGTCCCACTCCAGGCCCTTGGCGGCGTGCGCAGTGACCACCTGCACCGCGCCCTCCACCACCTCGACCTCGCCCGGCGCCAGACCGCGCTCCTCGTCCTCGGCCGCGGCCAGGTAGGACAGGAAGCCGGACAGCGTCGCCCCCGGGGTCTCCCCGCTGAAGCGGGCCGCCACGTCCCCCAGGGCGTCCAGGTGACCCCGGGCCAGGCCCGCGTCGCCGGTGCCGTCCCGGCCGGCCCGGACCGCGACCTCAACGTCCAGGCCGATGGTCCGCTCGATGTCCGCGATCAGGTCCGGCAGTGCCTGGTCCAGCCGGTAGCGCAGCAGCGCCAACTCCAGCCCGTACGCGCGCAACCGCGCGAAGCCCTCCGCCGAGTACGCCTGCGCCGGGCCGAGATCGGCCAGCGCCTCCACCAGGGTCGCCTCGTCCAGCAGGTCGGGGCTGATCTCCGAGGTGTCGTCGGCGGCAACCTGTCGCCGGGCGTTGGCGATGGCCCGGGCCCGCTTGTGCAACGCCACCAGGTCACGCGGCCCGATCCGCCAACGGGCGCCGGTGAGCAACCGCAGCAACGCGGCACCGTCGGTCGGGTCGGCCAGCACCCGCAGCGTGCAGACCACGTCGCGTACCTCAGGGGTGTCCAGCAGGCCACCCAGCCCGACCACCTCGACCGGGAGACCGCGCTCGCGCAGTGCCGACTCGATCGCCGGGATCTGGCTGCGGACGCGCACCAGCACTGCCGTCGTCGGGCGTTGCGCCACCGGGATGTGCTCGGGGGCCGCGCCCGGCATCCGGGCCGCCCCACGCCAGGCCGCGAGCACGCTGTCGGCGATCCAGTCGGCCTCGTCGGCGTACGTGGGCAGCATCGCGCAGTGCACAGTGCCGCCGGCCGCGCCGCCGGGGCTGCGGTGTGGGATCGGGTCCCGGACGGTCAGCGCGGAGCGCAGCTCCGGCACCTGGGCACCCGCCGCACGCAGTGGTGTGGACAGCGCGTTCGCCACCCAGAGGATCTCGGGGCGATTGCGCCAGCTCGTGGTGAGCCCGAGCGCCTGGGCGGGCTGACCGTCGGCACGGGCGAACTCGGTGGGGAACCGGTCCAGTGTGCCCGCGCTGGCCCCCCGCCAGCCGTAGATGGACTGGCACGGGTCACCCACCGCCGTCACCGGGTGCCCGCCACCGAACAACGCGTTGAGCAGCACCACCTGGGCGTGGCTGGTGTCCTGGTACTCGTCGAGCAGCACCACCCGGAAACGGTCCCGCTCGATCTGGCCGACCCCCGGGTGGTCCCGGGCCACCCGGGCCGCCCGGGCGAGCTGGTCGGCGAAGTCCATCGCCTCGAAGTCCTCCTTGCGCCGGGCGTACGCCCGCACCAGCGGCAGCAGGCGCAGCCGGGTCTGCTGGAGGGCGAGCGCCTTGCGCACGTCGGCGTACACCCGGCCCGGCCGGGACTGCACCTCGGCGAAGAACCGGCCGGTCCAGGCCGCCAGCTGGTCCGGTGCGACCAGGTGCTCGTCCAGCTCACCGGCGAGCGCCAGCACCGCGTCGGTGATGGTGCTCGGCATCCGGTCCACCTCGGACATGTCACCGTCGTAGTTGCGCACCAGCAGGTCGACCAACTGCCAGCGGGAGGCCTCGGTGAGCAGCCGGGTGGACGGCTCGTAACCGGCCCGCAGCCCGTGCTCGGTGACGATCCGCCCCGCGTAGGAGTGGTACGTGGAGACGGTGGGTTCACCGGCGAGCGGGTCGTCGAGCGGGTCCCGACCCTGTCGGCCGACGCGGCGGATCAGCTGGTCGAGCCGGGTCCGTACCCGGTGGGCCAGCTCGCCGGCCGCCTTCCGGGTGAAGGTCAGCCCGAGGATCTGCTCGGGGCGCACGTACGAGTTGGCCACCAACCAGACCACCCGCGCGGCCATCGTCTCGGTCTTGCCGGACCCGGCGCCCGCGACCACCAGCAACGGCTCCACCGGGGCGGCGATGATCGCGGCCTGCTCCCGGGTGGACGCCGGCAACCGCAGCAGCTTGGCCAGCTCGACCGGTGTGTAGCGGGGCCCGGAGTCCGCCAGCCGGGGCGTCGGCGCGGGGCCCGCGCCGAACAGGGTGGGCTGGGTCATGGGGTCTCCGGACGTCGGACGGTCGGCGGCTCGACCACCTGGCGCCCCTGCCCGGAGACCGGGCAGCTGGTCCGCACCGGGCAGACCCGGCACTTCGAGTTGGCCACCGCAGCGAACGTGGCGGCTGCCATCGTATCGGCGGTCCGCCGGACCAGCGCGGTCGCCCAGCCGGCCGCCGGCCCCTCACCGGGCGCCGGCTGATTCTGCTCCCGGGCGTCCTTGGCGGAGGTGCCGAGCTGCACCAGCGCAGCACCTCCCGACTCGTCGCCGAACTCGGCGAACGCCCCCGCCTCCACCGCCGCCTGGTAGGCGCCGAGCTGCGGATGCTCGGCAAGCTCGGCGCCGGTGACAGCTGTCGACTTGCCGGTCTTCAGGTCGATCACCACGAGCCGCCCGGCCTCGTCGACCTCCAGCCGGTCCACCCGACCGGTCAGGTCGACCGGCCGGTTCGGGTCGTCCAGGCGGACGGCGAACTCGTGCTCGATCGCGAGCAGCCGACGCGGGTTGGTGGCCAGCCAGCGCAGCAGCTTGTCGACCATCGCCTCGGCGCGTTCACGCTCCGGCCCGGCCATCCACCGGGCCGCCAGCTCGATCGCGTCGAACCGCGCGGCCACGTAGTCGAGCAGCGCGCCCCGGTCGGCGCTGGCGTCCTCGGCGAGCATCGCGGCGGCGTGGACCAGGTTGCCCACCCCCTGCGCCGTGCTGGTCGGGCCGCTGCCACCGTGCCGTTCCAGCAGCCACCGCAGGCTGCACCGCAGGGCGCTCTCCATCGCCGACGGGGTGACCCGCACCGGCTTGCCCTCGTCGACCAGCGGCCGGTCGTCGGAGAGGCCGCGCAAACCCCACCAGTCGTCGGGGTGCGCGCCGGGGACACCGGCGGCGGCGAGCCGCGCCAGCTCGGCCGCCGCGGCGCGCCGCCGGGCCGCCGGGGCAGCCGGGTCGGTGATGGCGGTACGCAGCTCGGCGACCAGCGCCGGCAGGGTGAGCGCCCGGGGTGGACGGG
>NZ_JAGPYA010000170.1:0-1064 GCF_018070245.1 Micromonospora sp. M61
GAGCCGTACGTGTTGGTCACCGTCGACCACATCGCGTTCCAGGCGGCGAGGTTGGTGATCCTGCCGCCGGAGGCGGCGCCGTCCTCCCAGTAGGCCAGGATGACCTTGAATCCGCGGGCGGTGGCGGCGTCGATCGCGCCTCGGTAGGCGTCCCACCACGCCGTCCCCACCGTGTGGGTGTTGATGGGCAGCCGGACGGTGTTGACCCCCATGGTGGAGGCCATGTCGTCGTAGAGGGCATTGGCCTTGGCCCGCACTGTCGCGTTGCTGTCGGACGAGCTCAGGCCCTGCACGACGAGCGGGCCGGTGCTGAAGTTGTCACCCAGCACTGCCCAGTTCATGCCGCGGAACTGGTTGGTGGCGGCAGTGGCCGGCGACGACATGACGACGACGACGCCGACCATCGCGGTCATCGCGGCCGCCAGGGCGATCAGTATCCGGCGCATCAACCGGGTGCTCCGCGATACGTGCTCCAGGGGCAAGCTGGTGTGTGTCATGACCTGTCCAATCGGTGTCACCCGCAGTCGGGGTTCAGCTCGTCACGCGGAAGGTGGCGTCGGCGCGACTCTGCGCGTCGGAGACCGGGTCGAGTCGGAGCAGGTAGGCGTAGTGCCGGATGTAGCGGTCCGGGTGGCTGTAGGACTGGAATGACGTCCACGAGGAGTTGGCGAGGCCCGCGACCTGCCGGAACGTGGAGTCGGCGGCGAAGGTGGCGGTGCCGTCATTGGCTTCCAGCCGGAAGTCGAACCCGTAGTGGCGCAGGTAGTGGCCCGGGAAGTTGACCGACTGGATGGAGACAGTGCCGGAGCCGACCAGGCCGGGCACCACCCGCCACTGGCCGTCCTGCGCGGGGCTGACGTTCGGGTCGATGCGGACGTCGTAGTCGGCGTGGCGCACATACCGGTCCTGGAAGTTGTACGACTGGACCCGGTTGATCGCGGTGGCGGGCCAGCGGGCGAGCACGCGGGTCTGCTCAGCGGCGGTCAGGTTGAGGATCGAACCGTGCCGCTTCTTGGTGCCACCCATGGCGTACGAGCCGGACGCCGGCAGCCGGAAGGCGCTCG
>NZ_JAGPYA010000171.1:0-983 GCF_018070245.1 Micromonospora sp. M61
AGGGTGGCTTCCGTGGCGGTGACCGCGACGGTTCGCGCTCGGGCGCTCCCCGTGAGGGTGGTTACCGTGGCGGTGACCGCGACGGTTCGCGTTCCAGCGCCCCCCGTGAGGGTGGCTTCCGTGGCGGTGACCGCGACGGTTCGCGCTCGGGCGCTCCCCGTGAGGGTGGTTACCGTGGCGGTGACCGCGACGGTTCGCGCTCGGGCGCCCCCCGTGAGGGTGGTTACCGTGGCGGTGACCGCGACGGTTCGCGCTCGGGCGCCCCCCGTGAGGGTGGTTACCGTGGCGGTGACCGCGACGGTTCGCGTTCCAGCGCCCCCCGCGAGGGTGGTTACCGTGGCGGCGACCGCGACGGTTCGCGCTCGGGCGCTCCCCGTGAGGGTGGCTTCCGTGGCGGCGATCGTCGCGAGGGTGGTTTCCGCGGTGGTGACCGTGATGCTTCGCGTTCCGGCGGCCCGCGTGAGGGCGGTTTCCGCGGTGGTGATCGGGATGGTTCGCGTTCCGGTGCTCCGCGTGAGGGCGGCTTCCGTGGTGGCGACCGCGATGGTTCGCGTTCCAGCGCTCCGCGTGAGGGTGGCTTCCGTGGCGGCGATCGTCGCGAGGGTGGTTTCCGCGGTGGTGACCGTGATGCTTCGCGTTCCAGCGGCCCGCGCGACGGCGGTTTCCGCGGTGGTGACCGTGAGGGTGGCTTCCGTGGCGGCGACCGCCGCGAGGGCGGCTATCAGGGTGGCGACCGCACCCGCTCCGGCCCGTCCCGCGAGGGCGGCTTCCGTGGCGGTGACCGCGAGGGTGGTTTCCGCGGTGGCGATCGCCGTGAGGGTGGTTTCCGTGGCGGTGACCGGCCGAGTGGACCGCGTGACGGCGGCGCGCCCCGTGAGGGTGGCTTCCGTGGCGGCGATCGTCGCGAGGGTGGTTTCCGCGGTGGTGACCGTGATGCTTCGCGTTCCAGCGGCCCGCGCGACGGCGGTTTCCGCGGTGGTGAC
>NZ_JAGPYA010000172.1:0-981 GCF_018070245.1 Micromonospora sp. M61
GCCCGGCGGCCCTGGTGCTCAGCGAACTGGTCGGCAACGTGGTCCGGCACGCCGGCACGCCAATGCAGGTGACGGTGACCCTGCGCCGGCCGTATCTGCACCTGGCCGTGGTGGACGGCAGCAGCGCCCAGGCCCGGGAGGGCGGGACGGACCTGCACGCCGAGGGCGGGCGGGGGCTGCTGCTGGTCCGGGAGCTCACCCAGCGCTGGGGCAGCGTGCCGGCCGGTCAGGGCAAGGCCGTCTGGGCGATGCTGCCCGCGACCTGAGCGATGACGGTAGGTGCGCCGGTACTGGCGATCTGACCGAAATTACCGCTCTGGGCTGGTTACATGGGGAGAGGGTCGGGTAGGCACGCCCGTCCTTTCTGCCGTCACGACGGGGTGAGCAACCATGCCCAAGCGGGTAACCACGGAACCCGGTCGAGATCGGGGCCCGGCGATCCTGGCTCCGGCCCGTTTCGGGGGCTTCCCCGGACCGGTACGCGCGCCGGTCCCCGGCAACTCGTTACTCAAGTTCCTCGCCACCACCGACCACAAGCAGATCGGCCTGCTGTATCTGCTGACCTCCTTCGCCTTCTTCGTGTTGGCCGGCCTGGAGGCGATGGTGATGCGGGCCGAGCTGGCCCGCCCGGGGATGCAGTTCCTGTCCCCGGAGCAGTACAACCAGCTCTTCACCTCGCACGGCGCGGTGATGCTGCTGCTGTTCGCCACGCCCGCGGCCTTCGGGTTCGCCAACTACATCGTGCCGATCCAGATCGGCGCGCCGGACGTGTCGTTCCCCCGCCTCAACGCGCTGGCCTACTGGTTGTACCTGTTCGGCGGGCTGATGGTGGTCGGCGGCTTCCTCACACCGCAGGGGTCGGCCGACTTCGGCTGGACCGCCTACACCCCACTGAGCAGCGTCGAGAACTCCCCCGGGGTGGGCGCGAACATGTGGGTGCTCGGCTTGGTCGTGTCCGGGCTCGGCACCATCCTCGGCGCG
>NZ_JAGPYA010000173.1:0-962 GCF_018070245.1 Micromonospora sp. M61
CCGGCGTTGCGCGGGGAAATGGATCACCGTCGAACCTGCCCCGCCACCGTCGCCTGCACGCCCACAACATAGCGGTTACGTCCCGCTTCGCACGTCCGGGTCGCTCGCGGACAACCTGGACGGCCCGGGACGGGCATGATGAGGGTGTTCCCGACGACGACCGCGAAAGTGAGGCCGGCATGTCGTTGCTGCGACGAGTCATCGGCGGAGTGCTACGCCGCCACCGGCAGCGTCAGGGCCGCACGCTGCGCGAGGTGGCTGCATCGGCCGACGTCTCGGTGCCCTACCTCTCGGAGGTCGAGCGAGGCCGGAAGGAGGCCTCGTCGGAGGTGCTGGCGGCGATCTGCCGAGCGCTCGGCATCAGCCTCGCCGACCTGCTCGGCGAGGCCCGCGACGATATGCGTCGGGTCGAGCCCCGCCTCCCGGCCGCGCCGCGCGCCGCGCTCACCCACCTGGAGCGGGTCGATGCGACCCGACGCGAGATCGGCAACGCCACCCTGCTGGTGGGTCCACGCATCGGCGGGTTCGTCCTGCACCACGGGCCGGTGGCGAGCGAGCCGGCCCTCAGCGTCGCCGGAAAAGCCTCCGCTGGTGGCTCGTGCCCCGGTCCGCGTACCGCTGCCCTGGCTGACAGCGCACAGACCCGGCTCGGCCTGCGGCGGCTGACCGCCGCGTAGGCCGCGTGGGTTCTGCCGACGGCGGATCTGCCGGCGGCAGAATCACTGGGCTGGCCACCGCCGCCGCGCGCACGCTGAAGGCGCCGGTCCCCCGGGCGGTCCCATCGCCCGCCGGCACCGTGAGGCGGCGGCACATGATCGAGTACGGCGTACGGATGCTGGACGGCCCGCAGGCGTCCTTCGGTGACCAGGTGTTCGAGCGGCTGCTGCGCGAACGCATCGTCTTCCTCGGCACCGAGGTGACGGAGGAGTCGGCCAACCAGATCTGCGCGCAGATCCTGCTGC
>NZ_JAGPYA010000174.1:0-941 GCF_018070245.1 Micromonospora sp. M61
GCAGCACGTGGACGTATGCCGACGGCACCAAGGTCGACCGTAACGCCGCTGGTGACGTCACGCGTGAGGTGAGCGCGGATGGTGCGACGTTCGACCGGTTCACCCCCGAGGGCAAGCCGACGCACGGAACGGTGCCGGGGACCGATGGGCAGCCGGCGCAGGAGGTGTCGATTGCTTATGGCGCTGACGGGTCGAGTACGTGGACCTATGCGGACGGCACGACGGTGGACCGTAGTGCCGCTGGTGACGTCACGCGTGAGGTGAGCGCGGATGGTGCGACGTTCGACCGGTTCAACGCCGAGGGCAAGCCGACGCATGGCACGGTGCCGGGGTCGGATGGGCAGCCGGCGCAGGCGGTGGACATCGCTTACGGCGGTGACGGCAGCAGCACGTGGACGTATGCCGACGGCGCCAAGGTCGAGCGCAACCCTGACGGCGTGGTGGTTCGGCAGACCACCTCCGAGGGCACCGTCTTCGACCGGTTCGACGGCGACGGTAAGCCGACGCATGGCACGGTGCCGGGGTCGGATGGGCAGCCGGCGCAGGCGGTGGACATCGCTTACGGCGGTGACGGCAGCAGCACGTGGACGTATGCCGACGGCACCAAGGTCGACCGTAACGCCGCTGGTGACGTCACGCGTGAGGTGAGCGCGGATGGTGCGACGTTCGACCGGTTCACCCCCGAGGGCAAGCCGACGCACGGAACGGTGCCGGGGACCGATGGGCAGCCGGCGCAGGAGGTGTCGATTGCTTATGGCGCTGACGGGTCGAGTACGTGGACCTATGCGGACGGCACGACGGTGGACCGTAGTGCCGCTGGTGACGTCACGCGTGAGGTGAGCGCGGATGGTGCGACGTTCGACCGGTTCAACGCCGAGGGCAAGCCGACGCATGGCACGGTGCCGGGGTCGGATGGGCAGCCGGCGCAGGCGGTGGACATC
>NZ_JAGPYA010000175.1:0-936 GCF_018070245.1 Micromonospora sp. M61
CCGTCGACCAGTTCCCCGGTCGAGGGGGTGTAGCCGGTGGTGGAGGTGAACGTGCCGCTGAAGCCGACGTCGAGCAGCGGTTGGTAGTCAGCCGCCGCGACGCGCCACTGCTGGTTGGTGGCGGTGGCGCAGGGCCAGAGGATGAGTCTGGTGTTGTTGGCGGTGGCGCCGCCGTTGGCGTCGAGGCAGGTGCCGGTGGCCTGGTTGCGCAGGGTTTTGGCGGTGGTGTCGTAGGTCCAGCGTTGGTTGGTGGCGGTGCCGCAGGTGGTGATGGTGGCGGCGGCGCCGGCTGTGGTGCTGGCGGGGGCGAGGCATTTGCCGCGGTTGCGGATGGTGCTGTCGGCCTGGCGGGTCCAGATCTGGTTGGTCGCTGCGGTGCAGTCCCAGAGGATCAGGGCGGTGCCGTCGGTGGTGGCGGCGCCGGGTACGTCGACACAGCGTCCGCTGGCCACTCCCGTGATCGTGCCGTCCCCCGGGGCCGCGGCGGCCGGTGCCGCCCGTGGGGTGAGCTGGACCAGGCAGGTGGCGAGCAGGGCCAGGGCGGCCAGTGTTGCGCCGCTTGCGCGCGTGCGGCGGCGCAGGGTGCGGGTCATGGGGGTGTCCTCTCCGGGAACGGGTCAGGGAGGGATGGCGCAGAGGTGAGGTGACCCACGGGTACGGCCAGCCGGCGGTGAGGGCCGGCGTCACACCAGCCACTGCTGGTTGGTGGCGGTGGTGCAGGGCCAGAGGATGAGTCTGGTGTTGTTGGCGGTGGCGCCGCCGTTGGCGTCGAGGCAGGTGCCGGTGGCCTGGTTGCGCAGGGTTCTGGTGGTGGTGTCGTAGGTCCAGCGTTGGTTGGTGGCGGTGCCGCAGGTGGTGATGGTGGCGGCGGCGCCGGCTGTGGTGCTGGCGGGGGCGAGGCATTTGCCGCGGTTGCGGATGGTGCTGTCGGCCTGG
>NZ_JAGPYA010000176.1:0-933 GCF_018070245.1 Micromonospora sp. M61
TGTCGACGATCTCGCGGGAGGTGGGTCGGTTCGAGCGTTATGGGCAGCGGTATCAGCCGTTGATGGCGCAGTGGGCGTCGTTTCTGCGGCATAACCGCTGCGGGCGGGTGGCGCGGTTGGCTGTTGACGGGCCGTTGCGTCAGGTGGTGCTGGATATGCTGCGTCGACGTCGTTCGCCGCAGCAGATCAGTGCCCGGCTGCGGGCGCAGTTCCCGGACATGCCGGAGATGTGGGTGTCGCACGAGACGATTTACCAGGCGATCTACCTGCAGGCGCGGGGCAACCTGCGCGCGGAGTTGACGCGGCAGGTGGCGTTGCGGTCGGGTCGGGCCGCTCGCCGCCGTCGGGCCGCGCCGGCCGGGGCGGTGCGCTCGGCTAGGCCCTGGGTGAACCTGCGTATCGCTGACCGGCCAGCTGAGGTCGCCGACCGGGCGGTGCCCGGGCACTGGGAAGGTGACCTGCTCGAAGGGGTCCGTCGGGGTGGGCGTGGTGGTTCCGCGATCGCCACGCTGGTGGAACGCGCTACCCGGTTCGTGATCCTGGTCGGGCTGCCCGAGGGCAAGGTCTCCGAACACGTCGTGTCCCAACTGGCCGCGGCGATGAGGTGGCTACCGCAACGGTTACGGGCCTCGCTGACCTGGGACCAGGGCGTGGAGATGGCCCGGCACCGTGACTTCACCATCGCCACCGACTGCCCGGTCTACTTCTGCGACCCCCACAGCCCCTGGCAACGCGGCAGCAACGAGAACACCAACGGACTGCTGCGCCAGTACTTCCCCAAAGGCCAATTCGACTTCACCACCATCGACCAGGCCGGCCTCGACCACGTCGCCGACGAACTCAACGACCGCCCCCGCATGACCCTGGGCTGGGCCACCCCAGGTGAGAAGATGACCCAGCTCCTAGGTGTTGCAACCACCAGTTGAGCCCGCC
>NZ_JAGPYA010000177.1:0-917 GCF_018070245.1 Micromonospora sp. M61
GCACCCCACAGATGCTCCAACACCTGCCGATGCCCGAACGTCAACACACCCGGCCTGGCCACCAACACCCCCAGCACAACCAAGATCAGTTGCACTGAACCTTAGAAACCACCCGGCGTGTCGTGGCGATAACTTCATGATCGACGCGATCGGGTCGGCAGGGTTGGGGGCCGTTGGGTGGGGAAGGACGAATTCATGCAGCGCGAGGCTAGTGGTGGTGTCGAGCGGCCGTCGGATGGTGCGGCGTCGGACGAGGCCGTGATGGGCAGCGCGGCGGCAGGTGTGGTGCACCGGTTGGTGCAGCGGCACGAGACCCTCGCGACTGTCGAATCGCTCACCGGCGGGTCGCTGGCCGCGTCGATCGTCGACATCGCCGGGGTCAGCGGGATCTACCGGGGTGGCCTCGTGGTCTACGCCACCGAGTTGAAGGGCACCCTGGCGGGCGTCCCCACCGACCTGCTGTCCGAGCGGGGCCCGGTGGACCCGGACGTGGCGGCGGCCCTCGCCGAGGGCGGTCGCCAGCGCTGCGGCGCGGACTGGGGGGTGGCGACCACCGGCGTCGCCGGCCCCGAACCGCAGGACGACAAGCCCGTCGGCCTGGTCTACGTCGCGGTCGCCGGTCCCAACGGTGGGGAGGTCCGCCAGCTCGACCTGGACGGCGGGCGGGACCACGTCCGCGCGGTCGCGGTGATCGAGGCTCTGCGGCTACTCGCCGAGCGGATCCATGACGCCGACGTGAAGGACGACCTCGACCCCGACGCCAGGTCCCCGAACCCGCAACCGACCACCCCTAGGGCGTGTCTTCAAAGGCTCACAACCATTGGAGTAGCGCGGCGATAGTGACTGTGGCCTGGAACGAGGTCGCGGTCTTGTCGTAGCGGGTCGCCACGCTGCGGCACTGCTTGAGCCGGTTGAAG
>NZ_JAGPYA010000178.1:0-904 GCF_018070245.1 Micromonospora sp. M61
TCATCCCGTTCGACGGCGAGGTCTCGATGGAGGACCTCATCGCCCGCGAGGACGTGGTCGTCACGATCACCCGCACCGGGTACGCCAAGCGCACCAAGGTCGATCTCTACCGCTCGCAGCGGCGCGGCGGTAAGGGCGTCAGCGGCGCCACGCTGCGGCAGGACGACATCGTCAGCCACTTCTTCGTCTGCTCGACCCACGACTGGATCCTGTTCCTGACGAACAAGGGACGCGTATACCGGGCCAAGGCATACGAGTTGCCGGAGGCCAGTAGGGTAGCCAAGGGCCAACACGTGGCCAACCTGCTCGCCTTCCTACCCGACGAGCAGATAGCGCAGATCATTGAGATCCCGAACTACCAGGTAGCCCCCTATCTGGTACTGGCCACGAAGAACGGCCTGGTGAAGAAGACGCGGCTCGAGGAGTTCGACTCCAACCGTTCCGGCGGCATCATCGCGATCAACCTGCGCGATGAGGACGAGCTGGTCGGTGCTGCTCTGGTTGCGCCGGAGAACGACCTGCTGCTGGTCTCCAAGAAGGCACAGGCGATCCGGTTCAACGCCTCCGACGAGGCGTTGCGGCCGATGGGCCGGGCCACCTCGGGTGTGATCGGCATGCGCTTCACGGACGACGATGTCCTGCTCGCCATGGAGGTCGTCCGGGACGGCCTGGACGTTCTGGTGGCCACGAACGGGGGATACGCGAAGCGGACCCCGATCGAGGAATACCCGGTGCAGGGCCGGGGAGGTAAGGGCGTGTTGACTGCGAAGATCACCGAGCGGCGCGGTGGCCTGGTCGGCGCGGTGGTGATCGATCCGGACGACGAGCTGTTCGCGATCACCAGCAATGGTGGTGTCATTCGGACTCCGGTGAAGCCTGTACGCCGTACGCGTGACCGGAACAC
>NZ_JAGPYA010000179.1:0-865 GCF_018070245.1 Micromonospora sp. M61
GATCTCTTCCCGGTCCACCACCGTCAACGGCCTACGACCCGCCACGCCCCACCAGCCTCTCAGCGATCACCCCGCCGAAGAGACCAACGAACGACAAGATCGATTGCTACGACCACCTGAGCACGGGAGCAGTTTCCCGGAAAGTGCGCGGATCTTGGATTGTCGGCGCCCGGGGTTGCGGGGTGTGGTGTCCGGTTCGGCGGATCCGGCCGTGGGGTGGGTGTCGGGTTTGGGGGTGGGTGTCGCGTGGTCGGGGCCACCCTGGGGGCGGAATCGTGGGCCCGGCGGGGTCGTTATACCTGGCATGCCACCGCGACTTTCGGGTCGTGGGGCGAGGCGCACCGGCTGGGAACATCCGCTGGGCCGCCCCGGTTACATCCCCCGCAACGCCCGAGCAGGTCCCCCCGTGGATCGCCGGCGTTCCCCCCGAGACTTTCCCGCACGGTCGCCGCGTTCCCCCTTGTGTCGTGCCGTGCGGACACCCCCGATGCAGAGGAGCACGCCATCATGCGTACCGATCTGATTCGTAAGACCGCTCTGACCGCTGCTGGCCTGGCCTTCACCGGCGGCGCGATCGTCGGACCCGTCACCGCCGCGTACGCCGCCACCGATGCCAAGCCCACTACTCAGACGCAGTCTGATCGCAAGCCTGCTGGTGAGCGTCAGCTGGGCGTGCGCTACGAGGCGCAGCCGAACTTCTACTACTGCGGGCCCGCCGCGACCCGTAACGCCCTGAGTGTGCAGGGCAAGGACATCAGCGTCGACGCGATGGCCAAGGAGATGGGCACCACCGAGGCCGGCACCAACTCGATCAACGACATCACCCCGGTGCTGAACAAGGAGACCGGTAAGAACGACGCCTACC
>NZ_JAGPYA010000018.1:0-7024 GCF_018070245.1 Micromonospora sp. M61
GCACCGCCAGGTCCTCCGCGACCGCGCCGGTCACCTGGAGGTAGCTGCCCACCTGCGGGCCGCCCTTGTGGTACTGACCCGTCGAGTGCAGGAATCGCGGTCCCCAACCGAAGGTGACCGGCCGGCCTCCGCCTCCGTCATCCCGGCGTCCAGGAACGCCTGCCAGTAGGCGCGCCGGTGGCTGTCGGTCTCCACCGTCGAACCGGACTTGCTCGCCACCACGACGACGGTGCGCTCCAGCCGGTCACCGAGCGCCGCTCGGACCTGGCCCGGGTCGGTGGTGTCCAGCACGGTCAGCGGGCGGCCCAGGGTCCGCGTGATCACCTCGGGGGCCAGTGACGAGCCACCCATCCCGGCGAGCACCACGTGGTCCAGGTCGGCCAGCTCCGCGGTCAGCTCGGCCAGCTGCGCCAGCAGCTCCCGGCTGCGCTGGTGGGTGTCCACCCAGCCGAGCCGGACCTTCGCCTCGGCCTCGGCGTCCGGACCCCACAGGCTCGCGTCCTTGCCGGCCAGCTTGCCCGGGACGCCGGCCTTGACCAGCGCGTCCCGGGTCGAGGCGGGAGCGGACTTGTCGACCGCGTCCGCGCCGTACACGGCCAGCCCGGCGGCGGCCTCCACCTTCCCTGCCAACAGGTCACTCATGCCGCCACCTCACTGCGCTCGACGGTGGCACGGATTCTCTCGCTCATGCGCCACCGGCCTTTTCGGCGCCCTTGGCGTTGCCCTTGGCGGCCTTGTTCGGAGAACCCTTACCCTTCGCCGCCGCCTCCAGCGACTTGCGGACGCCGTCGAGCAGCTCCTGCCAGCTGGCCTCGAACTTCTCCACGCCCTCGCGCTCCAGGGTGGCGATCACGTCGGCCATGTCCACCCCAACCGACTCCAGGTCCGCGAAGACCTTGCGGGCCGCGTCGTAGGCGCCGGTGATGGTGTCGCCGCGGGTCTCGCCGTGATCGGCGTACGCGTGGATGACCGACTCCGGCATGGTGTTGACAGTGCCGGGGGCGATCAGCTCCTCGACGTAGATGACGTCGCGGTAGTCCGGGTTCTTCGTCGAGGTGGACGCCCACAGCGGCCGCTGCGGGTGCGCCCCCGCGTCGGCGAGCGCCTTCCAGCGGTCGGAGGAGAACACCTCGGTGTAGCGCTCGTACGCCAGCTGGGCGTTCGCGACGGCGGCCTTGCCCCGGAGCGACTTGGCCTGCTCGGAGCCGATCTTCTCCAGCCTCTTGTCCACCTCGGCATCCACCCGGGAGACGAAGAACGACGCGACCGAGCCGATGGTGGACAGGTCGTGGCCGTTGGCCTTGGCCTTCTCCAGGCCGGCGAGGAACGCCTCCATCACCGCCGAGTAGCGGTCCAGGCCGAAGATCAGCGTCACGTTGACGCTGATCCCCTCGGCCAGCGTGTCGGTGATCGCCGACAGGCCCTCCTCGGTGGCCGGGATCTTGATGAAGAGGTTGGGACGGTCGACCAGCCACCACAGGGCCTTGGCCTCGGCAACCGTCCGGTCGCTGTCGTGCGCCACCCGGGGGTCCACCTCGATGGAGACCCGGCCGTCGACACCCGCACTGCCGTCGTAGGACGGGCGCATCACGTCGCAGGCCCACCGCACGTCGTACGTGGTGAGCATCCGCACCGACTCCTCGACCTCAATGCCACGGGTGGCGAGGTCGCGCAGCTGCCAGTTGTACTCGTCGGCGTCGCTCAGCGCCTTTGCGAAGATCGTCGGGTTGGTGGTGACACCGGCCACGTGCTTCTCACGGCGGAGCTGGTCCAGCCCGCCGGAGCTCAGTCGTACCCGGGAAAGATCGTCGAGCCACACCGCCACGCCTGCGGCGGTGAGCTCATTCAGCTTGTCCGTCATGCCGTCCACGCTCCCTCAGTTGCCGGTCGTGAAACCGGTGATGTCGCCCACCCGGGCCAGCGAGGCGTGCGCCGCCGCCACGATCCGGTCGCCGGTGAAGCCGAACTGCTCGAAGAGCACGGTGTGCGGGGCGCTCGCTCCGTAGTGCTCCAGGCTGACGCTTTCGCCGAGGTCGCCGACGACGCCGCGCCAGGACATCGCGATGCCCGCTTCCACGCTCACCCGTGCCTTTACCCCGCGTGGGAGCACCGACTCCCGGTACGCCTCATCCTGCTCGTAGAACCACTCCTGGCAGGGCATCGAAACCACCCGGGTGGGGGTGCCGTCGGCCTCCAGGCGCTCCCGCGCGGTCAGGCAGAGCTGCACCTCGGAACCGGTGCCGACGATGATCACCTGAGGCTTGCCGTTGGACGCCTCGGCCAGCACGTAGCCGCCCTTGGCGACCCCCTCCGCGCTGCCCAGGACGTCCCGGTCCAGGGTTGGCAGCGGCTGGCGGCTCAGCGCCATGGCGGTCGGCCGGTCGGTGTGCTCCAGCGCCATCCGCCAGGCCCAGGCCGTCTCGTTGGCGTCCGCCGGGCGGACCACGTCCAGACCGGGGATGGCGCGCAGCGCGGTCAGGTGCTCCACCGGCTGGTGGGTCGGGCCGTCCTCGCCCAGGCCAATCGAGTCGTGCGTCCAGACGTAGGTCACCGGCAGCTTCATCAGCGCGGCCAGCCGCACCGACGGGCGCATGTAGTCGCTGAACACCAGGAACGTGCCGCCGTACGGGCGGGTGCCGCCGTGCAGGGCGATGCCGTTCAGGATCGCTCCCATGGCGTGCTCGCGGATGCCGAAGTGCAGCGTGCGGCCGTACTCGTGGCCGGGGAAGTCCTTGGTGGCGTGCGAGGCCGGGATGAACGACGGCTCGCCCTTCATGGTGGTGTTGTTGCTCTCCGCCAGGTCGGCCGAGCCACCCCACAGCTCCGGCAGCACCGGCGCGAGCGCCTCCAGCACCTTGCCGGACGCGGCACGGGTGGCCACGCCCTTGGCGTCGGCGGGGAAGACCGGCAGCGCGTCGGCCCAGCCGTCGGGGAGCACCCGCCCGGCCATCCGCTCGTAGAGCGCGGTGCGCTCCGGGTTGGCCTTCTTCCAGGCGTCGAACTCGCCGGTCCATGCCTGCTCGGCGTCGGAGCCGCGACCCATCACCGTGCGGGCGTGGGCGAGCACCTCCTCGTCGACCTGGAAGGTCTGCTCCGGGTCGAAGCCGAGGATCCGCTTGGTGGCCTTCACCTCGTCGGCGCCGAGCGCCGAGCCGTGGATCTTGCCGGTGTTCTGCTTGTTGGGAGCGGGCCAGCCGATGATGGTGCGCAGGGCGATGAAGGAGGGACGGCCGGTCTCCGCCTTGGCGGCCAGCAGCGCGGCGTGCAGGGCCTCGGCGTCCTCGTGGTAGTCGCCCTGGTCGGCGTCGCCGCTACGCCAGTCGACGGTCTGCACGTGCCAGCCGTACGCCTCGTAGCGGGCTGCCACGTCCTCGCTCTTGGCGATGCGGGTGTCGTCCTCGATCGAGATCTCGTTGTCGTCGTAGATCACCGTGAGGTTGCCCAGCTGCTGGTGCCCGGCGAGGGCGCTGGCCTCGTGGCTGATGCCCTCCTCGATGTCGCCGTCGGAGACGATGCACCAGATGTTGTGGTCGAAGACCGACGCGCCCGGCTCGGCCTCGGGGTCGAACAGGCCGCGCTCGCGGCGGGCCGCCATGGCCATGCCGACCGCGTTGCCCAAGCCCTGCCCGAGGGGGCCGGTGGTGGTCTCGACGCCCGGGGTGTGCCCGTGCTCGGGGTGACCCGGCGTGAGTGAGCCCCACTGCCGCAGCGACTGCAGGTCGGCCAGGCTCAGCGGGTAGCCGGACAGGAACAGCTGGATGTAGAGGGTCAGGCTGGAGTGCCCGGCGGAGAGGACGAACCGGTCACGGCCGGGCCAGTTCGGGTCGGCCGGGTTGTGCCGCATGACCCGGTTGAAGAGGAGGTACGCCGCGGGCGCAAGGCTCATCGCGGTGCCCGGGTGGCCGTTGCCGGATTTCTCCACGGCATCCATGGCCAGCACGCGGACGGTATCGACGGCCCGGCGATCGAGGTCGGACCAGTTCAGTGCGGAGTGCTCGGGTCGTTTGGCAGCCACGATGGTTGTGCTCCTCGGCAGATGGGCGGAACCCTCACTGATGACCCTATCGAGCGTCCCTAAACGCGCGCCCGGGGATCTCCGCATGGTGTGCGCTACGTGACGAACCCGTCGCGCCGGTCAACCCGGTGGTGTGACCGTCCGCACCGTTGTCGGGTCGGCCGGGCAGCCAAAACGACAACGCGTAGTGTGTGGGTCGGTATGCGGACCCGGGCGGTCCCGACCAATCCGATCTCCCCGTGCCCGATGCCGGAAGGTGGCAATCCGTGAGCATGATCACCGAGCGCCCCGCGAGCAACCCGGCCGGGCAGCACCCGGCGCGGGCGGCCGAGGGCCCGGTGGCCCGGCGGGACGTACGCGCGGTCCTCTCGGCGTACGTGGCGCTCACCAAGCCGCGGATCGTCGAGCTGCTGTTGGTCACCACCATCCCGGCGATGATGCTCGCCGAGGGCGGGCTCCCGTCGCTGTGGTTGATGGCCATCGTGCTGATCGGTGGCTCGCTCGCCGCCGGCGCGGCCAGCGTGCTCAACTGCTACATCGACCGGGACATCGACCAGTTGATGCGGCGTACCAAGCGTCGGCCACTGCCGGCGCACACCGTGTCGCCACGCAGCGCGCTGGTCTTCGGTCTGGTGCTGGCGGCGATCTCGATCGTCCTGATGGCGGCGTTCACCAACCTGCTGGCCGCCGGGCTGACCCTTGCCGCGATCGTCTACTACGACGTCGTCTACACGCTGTGGCTCAAGCGCTCCACCCCGACGAACACGTTCTGGGGCGGCGCCTGCGGGGCCGCTCCGGTGCTCATCGGATGGGCAGCGGTCACCGGCGGGCTGGCCCCGGCGGCCTGGGGGCTCTTCGCGGTGGTCTTCTTCTGGCAGATGCCGCACTTCTACCCGCTCGCCATGAAATACAAGGACGACTACGCGCGGGCCGGCATCCCGATGCTGCCGGTGGTGGCGTCGACCCGACGGGTGAACGCCGAGATCTTGATCTTCGCGTGGCTCACCGTGCTCACCTCCCTGGCTGTCTGGCCGCTGGGGCTCAGCGCGATCTACGGCGTGCCGACCCTGGTGGTGGGCGCCATCTTCATCGTCGAGGCACACCGACTCTGCCGGCGCGCGACGCGGGGCGAGGCGGTCAAGCCGATGCGGCTGTTCCACTGGTCGACCACGTACCTGACGATCGTGTTCGTGGCCGTCGCGCTCGACGCGCTGATCTGACGCTCGCCTCGCGTCTGAGGCCTACGTCGGCGTCTGAGGCCCGCCTCGCGTCTGACGCCCGCCTCGCGGTTCCGCCCCGCCGATCCGGTGGGTGTCGCTCGTCGTCCGACTAATCATGCCCATGGATGAGTTGTCCGGTTTAACGTCACATCAGGGTAACTTTCGGCATGAGCCGGATGGGCTCAACCTGTGGTGGATGCGCAGGGGTTTGCCGCGAAGTTTTGCGATGAAAAGTCGGTATATAACCGGACAGCTTGCCTGTGGTCAGCCTTAAACCTGTAGGTAATTGGCATCACAAAAGGTTCATGGTTCTCGCCCGAGAGGGTGCGGGTCTGCTTAGGCTTCGCGTCATGGCAGATGGTTCCGATACGACGCTGACGGCCGAGCAGACCGCCGGCGAGCAGACGCCCCAGGGCCTGGTTGCGGGCCTCAAGGCGTTCGCCGCCGGGCACGGCGGCGCGAAGGCGGTCATCGAGTACGTCGGCAAGCGTGGCGCGCGAATCGTCCTGGTCGGATCCGACGGTGAGTGGGGCGACCAGTTCGCCGACGACACCGTCACCGCCCGGGAGGCGTGCGCCAAGGCGGGAGTCACCGTCGAGAACGCCTGGGAGCGTGAACTGATGGACCAGATGCGTCCGAGCAACGACCTGTGGCGGTCGATGGCCCGGCGCACGATGGCCCGCTGAATAGACACCTGAATTGACCACCGATCACCAGTCGACCCGGGGGGAACCCCGGGTCGCTCTCGTCACCTGCGCCGACCTGGCCGACCTCGACCCGGACGACCGGCTGGTCCTCGCCCCGCTCAGCGCCCATGGCATCGCCGTCGACACCGCGGTATGGGACGGCCCCGATGTCGACTGGTCCTCGTACGACCTGGTCGTGCTCCGCTCACCCTGGGACTACGCGCTGCGCCGCGACGAGTTCGTCGCCTGGGCGGCGACCGTCCCAACGCTGGTCAACCCGGCCGACGTGGTCCGCTGGAACACCGACAAGCGTTACCTGGCCGAGCTGACCGCCGCCGGGGTGCCGACCGTTCCGACGTCCTGGGTCGAGCCGGGGGAGAGCTGGCAACCGCCCGCCGAGACCGGCGAGTACGTACTCAAGCCCTCGGTCAGCGCCGGCAGCCAGGACACCGGCCGCTACGACCTGGCCGACCCGGAGCACCGGGACCTGGCCGCCGCACATGTCCGCCGGCTCTCCGACGCCGGCCGGGTGACCATGGTCCAGCCGTACCTGCGCGCCGTCGACACCGAGGGCGAGACGGCACTGCTCTTCCTGGCAGGGCCGGACGGGCTCACGTTCAGCCACGCGATCCGCAAGGGGCCGATGCTGACCGGCCCGGACCTCGGCCCGGACGGGCTCTACAAGGCCGAGGAGATCACCTCCCGTACCGCCCGACCCGAACAGCTCGCGGTGGCCGAGAAGACCCTCGCCACGGTGCCCGGCGGCACGCGGCAGCTGCTCTACGCCCGGGTCGACCTGATCCCCGGCCCCGACGGCGAGCCGGTCCTGGTCGAGCTGGAGCTGACCGAGCCGTCGCTCTTCATCGGGTACGCCGACGGGGCCCCCGCCCGCCTCGCCGCCGCGATCGCCACCCACCTGGCCCGCCGCGCCTGACCGCCCCCGGCGCGACGCCCGCCGTGCCACCCCGCACCGCGCCACCGCGCCACCGCGCCACCGCGCCACCGCGCCACCGCGCCACCGCGCCACCGCGCCACCGCGCCACCGCGCCACCGCGCCACCGCGCCACCGCGCCACCGCGCCACCGCGCCACCGCGCCACCGCG
>NZ_JAGPYA010000018.1:7124-113935 GCF_018070245.1 Micromonospora sp. M61
CCACCGCCAAGATCCGCGCAACTTCGGTGAAGTTGGTGCCTCAGGGCCCCGGGACACAGCACTTTCCCCGAAGTTGCGCGGATCTTGGCCTGGGTGCGCGAGGCGCGGGGCGCCGGGCGGCAGATAGCAGGCGTCGTCCGGCCGCTCCTTGCGGAAGCGCAGAACCGGACGCCCGACGCGGGAGGGCTCGGACCGGCGGCGCGGGACGCGGGACCGCGCCCTGGGGTCAGGCGGTGACCGGGACGGATTCCTCGGCGTGGGTCGCTGCGACATCTGCTGCCGGGGTGACCGGGCGGCGCTCACGGGTCGACCACTGCACCGACAGCGCGGCCAGCAGCACCAGGCAGGAGCCGAGCATGTGTGCGCCGACCAGGATCGCCGGCACGTGGGTGAAGTACTGCACGAAGCCGATCAGGCCCTGACCCAGCTCCACGGCGACCAGCACGATCGCGGCGCGCGTGGCCCGCTGTGCGCCGACGGCGCGGAACGCGAAGATCAGCGCCACCGACAGCCCGATCAGCAGGAAGACGCCGTCCGCGTGCACCTGCGAGATCGTCTCCGGGTCGAGCCCGTTGCGGGCGGCGCCGTGGTCGCCGGCGTGCGGGCCGCTGCCGGTGACCCAGGTGCCGACGACCAGCACGGCGACGGTGACGCCGGTGGTGACCCGGGCCAGCGCGCGCAGCGGTGCGGGCACCACGGCCACGGGCGGGCCGTCGGGGTCGCCGATGCGCCGCCAGAGGGCGTACGCGGCGGCGATCACCGCCATCGAGGCGAGGAAGTGCAGCCCGACCACCCACGGGTTGAGGTTGGTCAGCACGGTGATGCCACCGATCACCGCCTGGGCGGGGATGCCCAGGAAGACCGCCACGGCCAGGGCGAGGAGCCCGGGTCGGCGGGGTCGGTGCAGGAGTACGGCGAGCACGGTGGCCAGCGCGATGAGGCCCACCGCGAAGGTCAGCATCCGGTTGCCGAACTCGATCACCCCGTACACGCCCATCTCGGGCGTGGTGACGTAGGAATCGTCGGTGCACCGGGGCCAGGTGGGGCAACCGAGGCCCGAGGCGGTCAACCGGACGGCCCCGCCGGTGACGACGATGCCCACGTTCGCGATGATCGAGGCGAGCGCGAGGCGGCGCAGCAGGATGCCGGAGACCGGACGGACGATTCGGTTCACGCCGCAAATCCTACGCACTGTAGTGATCGAGGTTCGTCCGACTCCGTCGGCTCGGTGGTTCGGATCACCGGGGCCCGGGTTTGCGACCCTCCGGGTAATTACGTAACGTTGGCGTTGTGAAAAACGCGGCGGCGCTCTCAGGGCACCAGTCGGCGGCTGTTCCGGCCGTCGGCGCGTCCGCGTCCGCGCTCGTCACGACCACCTCGACTGCCCTCGGCGCCGGCACGGCGACCGAGATCTCCACCCGGGACCGGGTCACCCAGTTGCTGCTGGAGCGGGGTGCGACCACCGCCGCTCAGCTTGGCGCGGCCCTGGGGCTCAGCCCGGCGGCGATCCGGCGCCACCTGGACGCGATGCTCGCCGACGGTGACGTCTACGCCCGCGAGCAGACCGTGCAGGGCAGCCGCGGGCGAGGGCGTCCGGCCAAGGTGTTCATGCTGACCGAGGCCGCCCGGGTGCGCTGTGGCACACACCACTACGACAACATGGCCACCGCCGCGTTGCGCTGGATCGCCCGCAGCGGCGGTTCGGACGCGGTCGAGGCGTTCGCCACCGAGCAGGTGTCGGCCCTGGAATCCCGCTGTCGAGCGGCCATGGAAGACGCCGGCGAGGACCCTCTCGCGCGCGCCGAGGCACTCGCCTCGGCGCTCACCGCCGAGGGTTACGCTGCCAATGCGACCACGATCGCCTCCGGCGGTCAGCTCTGCCAGCACCACTGCCCGGTGGCGCACGTGGCCGCCGAGTTTCCCCAGCTGTGCGAGGCCGAGACCGCGGTGATTTCCCGTCTGGTCGGCACCCACGTGCAGCGCCTGGCCACCATCGCGCACGGCGACGGGGTGTGCACCACGCACATTCCGACCCAGCCGGGCCGTGTTCAATCCGGTAATCCCGTCACCACTGTGAGGACAGATAGATGACCGAGCAGATCGTCCAGCCCCTGACCCAGGAAGAGCAGCTCGCGGCCCTGGGTCGGTACGAGTACGGCTGGTCCGACCCGGACGCCGCCGGGGCGGTTGCCCAGCGCGGCATCAACGAGGCGGTGGTGCGGGACATCTCGGCCAAGAAGAGCGAGCCGGCGTGGATGCTCGACCTGCGGCTGAAGGGCCTGCGGCTGTTCGGCCGCAAGCCGATGCCGGCCTGGGGCGCGGACCTCAGCGGGATCGACTTCGACAACATCAAGTACTTCGTGCGGTCCACCGAGAAGCAGGCCACCAGCTGGGAGGACCTGCCGGAGGACATCAAGAACACGTACGACCGGCTGGGCATCCCGGAGGCGGAGAAGCAGCGGCTGGTCGCGGGTGTCGCGGCGCAGTACGAGTCCGAGGTCGTCTACCACAAGATCCGTGAGGACCTTGAGGAGCAGGGAGTTCTCTTCCTGGACACGGACACGGCGCTGCGCGAGCACGAGGACGTCTTCAAGGAGTACTTCGGCACGGTGATCCCGGTCGGCGACAACAAGTTCGCCGCCCTGAACACCTCCGTGTGGTCCGGTGGCTCGTTCATCTACGTGCCGAAGGGTGTGCAGGTGGAGATCCCGCTGCAGGCCTACTTCCGGATCAACACGGAGAACATGGGCCAGTTCGAGCGGACGCTGATCATCGTCGACGAGGGTGCGTACGTGCACTACGTCGAGGGCTGCACCGCGCCGCTCTACTCCTCCGACTCGCTGCACAGCGCAGTCGTGGAGATCATCGTCAAGAAGAACGCGCGCTGCCGTTACACGACCATCCAGAACTGGTCGAACAACGTCTACAACCTGGTCACCAAGCGCGCCGTCTGCCACGAGGGCGCGACCATGGAGTGGGTCGACGGCAACATCGGCTCCAAGGTGACCATGAAGTACCCGGCGGTCTACATGACCGGCGAGCACGCCAAGGGCGAGGTGCTCTCGGTGGCGATGGCCGGTGAGGGTCAGCACCAGGACGCCGGCGCCAAGATGGTGCACGCCGCGCCGCACACCTCCTCGACCATCATCTCCAAGTCGATCGCCCGGGGCGGCGGCCGCACCTCGTACCGGGGTCTGGTGCAGGTGCTGGAGGGTTCGCACCACAGCCGGAGCACGGTCAAGTGCGACGCGCTGCTGGTCGACACCATCTCCCGCTCGGACACCTACCCGTACGTCGACATCCGTGAGGACGACGTGTCGATGGGTCACGAGGCGACCGTGTCCAAGATCAGCGACGACCAGCTCTTCTACCTGATGAGCCGGGGCCTGAGCGAGGACGAGGCGATGGCCATGATCGTGCGTGGCTTCATCGAGCCGATCGCCAAGGAGCTTCCGATGGAGTACGCCCTGGAGCTCAACCGCCTGATCGAGCTTCAGATGGAGGGCGCGGTCGGCTGACGCCGCCGCTCCCGCGTGGCGGGCCGGGAACCTCGGCCCGCCACACCAGGACCCCACCTCGTCGCCACGGAACAGACAGACCAAGGACGAAATGACTACCCAGGCTTCCGCGCCACCCAGCACCAAGTCGCAGGCGCTGCGCTCGTACGACGTCGCCGACTTCCCGGCCCTCACCGGCCTGGAGGAGGAGTGGCGTTTCACCCCGCTCAAGCGCCTCCGCGGCCTGGCCACGGCGGACACCTCCGCCGCCACCGGCCGGGGCGTCACCATCGAGCACCCGGACCTGCCGGCCGGGGTGTCGGTGCGGCTCGTCGAGCCGAGTGACGCCAGCGTCGCGTCCGCGCCGGTGCCGACCGACCGGATCAGCGCGCTGGCGCACGGCGGTGCCGCGCGGGTCGCGCTGGTCGAGGTGGCCGCCGACGCGGTGGTGTCCGACGCGGTGATCGTCCGGCTGCTGGGCGCGTACCCCGAGGAGCTGGCCTTTGCCCGGACCCAGGTCCAGGTGGGTCGGTTCGCGGAGGCCACTGTCGTGTTCTCCCAGGAGGGCTCGGCCACGCTGGCCGACAACGTCGAGGTGTTCGTCGCCGACGGCGCGAAGCTGACCCTGGTCACGATCGCCGACTGGGCCTCCGACGCGGTCCAGGCGCAGCACATCCAGGTGAAGCTGGGCCGCGACGCCCGGGTCGTGCACATCCAGGTCACCCTCGGTGGTGACCTCGTCCGGCAGTTCACCAGCGTCGAATACACCGGTCGGGGTGGCGAGGCCGAGCTGTACGGCGTCTACTTCGCCGACTCCGGTCAGCACCTGGAGCACCGGCAGCTGGTCGACCACTCAGTGCCGGACTGCCGCAGCTACGTCGGCTACCGGGGCGCCCTGCAGGGCGAGAGCGCGCACACCGTCTGGGTGGGCGACGTGCTGATCCGGGCCGAGGCGACCGGCACCGACACGTACGAGATCAACCGGAACCTGCTGCTCACCGAAGGCGCTCGGGCGGACTCCGTACCCAATCTGGAGATCGAGACCGGCGAGATCGCCGGCGCCGGCCACGCCAGCGCGACCGGCCGCTTCGACGACGAGCAGCTCTTCTACCTGATGGCCCGGGGCATCCCGGAGAGCGAGGCCCGCCGCCTGGTGGTCCGCGGCTTCTTCGCCGAGCTGATCAACAAGATCCCGGTGGATTCCCTGCGCGAGCGCCTGGGCGACGCGATCGAGGCCCGGCTGACCAAGGCGGGCGCCTGATGATCCGGATCTGCTCCACCGAGGACGTACCGAAGGGCACCGCCATCAGCGCGGACGTCGACGGCACGTCGATCGCCCTGGTGCACGGCGAGGACGGCAACTTCTACGCCGTGTACGACGAGTGCTCGCACGCCGCGGTCGCCCTCTCCGAGGGTGAGGTCGACGGCTGCACGCTGGAGTGCTGGTTGCACGGCTCGCGTTTCGACCTGCGCACCGGTGAACCGACCGGGCTGCCCGCCACCGAACCCGTCCCCGTCTACCCCGTCGAAGTCCGCGACGGCGACATCTACCTCAGCCTGACGCCGAGTAATGGAGTGACCCGATAATGAGCACCCTGGAGATCCGCGACCTGAAGGTGTCGGTCAAGCTGCCCGAGGGTGAGCTCAAGCCGATCCTGGCCGGCGTCGACCTGACCGTGAAGTCCGGCGAGACCCACGCGATCATGGGCCCGAACGGCTCCGGCAAGTCCACCCTGGCGTACTCGATCGCCGGTCACCCCAAGTACGAGATCACCGGCGGCACGGTGACCCTCGACGGCGAGGACGTGCTCGCCATGACTGTCGACGAGCGGGCCCGCGCCGGCCTCTTCCTGGCCATGCAGTACCCGGTCGAGGTGCCCGGCGTCTCGGTGGCCAACTTCCTGCGCACCGCGAAGACCGCCATCGACGGCGAGGCACCGAAGCTGCGCACCTGGGGTGGCGAGCTGCGCGGCGCGATGGAGCGCCTCCAGATGGACCCGGCGTTCGCCCAGCGCAACGTCAACGAGGGCTTCTCCGGTGGTGAGAAGAAGCGACACGAGATCGTCCAGCTGGAGCTGCTCAAGCCGAAGATCGCCATCCTCGACGAGACCGACTCGGGCCTCGACGTGGACGCGCTGCGCGTGGTCAGCGAGGGCGTCAACCGGGTCCGCGACGACGGCGACACCGGCGTGCTGCTGATCACCCACTACACGCGGATCCTGCGCTACATCAAGCCGGACTTCGTGCACGTGTTCATCGCCGGCCGGATCGTCGAGCAGGGCGGCCCGGAGCTGGCCGACAAGCTCGAGGCCGAGGGCTACGAGCGGTACGCCGCCGGGGCCGGCACGGCCAAGGCCTGAGCGGGAGAGGCGCTGCCGAGATGACCAGCATCGCGATCCCCGAGGGGATGCCGCAGTACGACGACGTGCCGCGTTTCGACGTGGCCCGGGTACGCGCCGACTTCCCGATCCTGGATCGCGAGGTCAACGGGCACCCGCTGGTCTACCTCGACAGCGCCAACACCTCGCACAAACCCCGCCAGGTGCTCGACGTTCTCGACGAGCACTACGCGCGACACAACGCCAACGTCTCGCGGTCGGTGCACACCCTGGGCACCGAGGCCACCGAGGCGTACGAGGGGGCGCGGGCGAAGGTCGCCGCGTTCATCAACGCGCCCAGCGTCGACGAGGTGGTGTTCACCAAGAACTCCACCGAGGCGATCAACATCGTGGCGTACGCCTTCTCGAACGCCTCGCTGCGCCCGGACGCGGACCCGCGGTTCCGCCTGGGCCCCGGCGACGAGGTGGTGATCTCCGAGATGGAGCACCACTCGAACATCGTCCCGTGGCAGTTGCTCTGCGAACGGACCGGCGCGACCCTGCGCTGGTTCCCCGTCACCGACCAGGGCCGACTGGACGAGTCGGGCCTGGAGGACCTGGTCACCGAACGGACGAAGATCGTCTCGCTGGTGCACGTGTCGAACATCCTCGGCACTGTCAACGCGACCTCCCGCATCACCGCGCGGGTCCGCGAGGTGGGCGCGCTGCTGTTGCTGGACTGCTCGCAGTCGGTGCCGCACCTGCCCATCGACGTGGTCGACCTGGACGCCGACTACATCGTGTTCACCGGCCACAAGATGTGCGGCCCGACCGGCATCGGTGTGCTCTGGGGCCGGGGTGAGCTGCTCGCGGCCATGCCACCGGTCTTCGGCGGCGGCTCGATGATCGAGACGGTCACCATGGCCCGATCGACGTTCGCCGCCCCGCCGGCCCGGTTCGAGGCCGGCACCCCGCCGATCGCCGAGGCGGTCGCGCTCGGCGCTGCCGTCGACTACCTGACCGGTGTCGGGATGCGGGCCATCCAGTGGCACGAGAAGGAGCTGACGGCGTACGCGCTGGACGCCTTCGGCTCGGTGCCGGACCTCCGGATCTTCGGCCCGACCGTGCCGGTTGGCCGGGGTGGCACCATCTCGTTCGCGCTCGGCGACGTGCACCCGCACGACGTGGGTCAGGTGCTCGACTCGCTCGGCGTGCAGGTGCGGGTGGGTCACCACTGTGCCAAGCCGGTGTGCAGCCGGTTCGGCGTCCCGGCCATGACCCGGGCCTCGTTCTACCTCTACACCACCACCGAGGAGATCGACGCTCTGGTGGCCGGTCTGGAGCAGGTGCGGAAGGTGTTCGACTGATGCAGCTCGACCAGCTCTACCAGGAGATCATCCTGGACCACTACAAGCGCCCACACGGGCGCGGTCTGCGCGACGCCGAAGACTCGGGCGACCGGGTCGAGGAGGCGCACCACGTCAACCCGACCTGCGGCGACGAGGTCACCGTCCGGGTGGCCACCGACGGCACTGTGCTGCACGACATCTCGTACGACGGCATGGGTTGCTCGATCAGCCAGGCCTCGGCGAGCGTCCTGCACGAGTTGCTGCGCGGTCGGGGTGCCCGGGAAGCATTCGAGGTGCACGAGGCGTTCGTGGAGTTGATGTCCGGACGTGGCCAGGTCACGCCGGACGAGGACGTGCTGGGTGACGGGGTGGCCTTCGCGGGTGTGGCCCGTTATCCCGCCCGGGTCAAGTGCGCACTGCTGCCGTGGATGGCGTTCAAGGACGCCGCGGCACGCGCGGGGGTGGGCGCGAGCCCGGAGGTGAAGGCGTGATCGAGCGTCAGCGAGCCAATCATTGTTGCAGCACCGTGGCGCCTGTCGGCGTCACGGAGCGAAGCGGAGGGACGGCATGAGCGAGAACACGGCTACCGAAGCGACGCCGGAGGCCGGTGACGCCGTCGCGGCGTCGCAGGTCGACTCCGTGACGACCGACGCCACCGCGACGCCGGAGGCCGGCGACGCACCGACGGCCGGCGTCAGCAAGGCCATGATCGCCGACATCGAAGAGGCCATGAAGGACGTCGTCGACCCGGAACTCGGGATCAACGTCGTCGACCTGGGTCTGGTATACGGCGTGCACGTCGACGACGAGAACGTCGCCACCCTGGACATGACGCTCACCTCGGCGGCCTGCCCGTTGACCGACGTGATCGAGGACCAGACCCGGCAGGCGCTGACCACCGGCCCGGGTGGCGGCCTGGTCAACGACATCCGGATCAACTGGGTGTGGCTCCCGCCGTGGGGCCCGGACAAGATCACTGACGAGGGTCGGGACCAGCTCCGTTCCCTCGGTTTCAACGTCTGAGCCGACTCCGGTCGGCTCTGCCCGTCGAGCGCGATGCCCTGCGGGGCGTCGCGCTCGACGCGTTCCGCCCCTGCCGCGCGTGCGCCGCATCGGCCCACCCGGCAAGGTCCGCGCAATATCCCGGTTGTAGTGGTGTCGGCACGCGGTGAGGCCACTGAAACCAGGATCGAGCACGATCCCTCGGGCCCACGCCAGGTCGAAGATCCGCGCAACATCAGCGATGTTGCTGCCTCCGGCGTCTCGGAGGCAGCAACATCCCCGAAGTTGCACGAATCTTGGTCGCAGCCCTCGCGAGGAGGGCTTGGGACAGCGCCGGAACGGCTCGGGGTGCGGGGTGCACGGCGCGGGGACGTGGGGCGGCAGGGCGCGAGGGCGCGGGGGCGCGGGGGCGCGGAAATTTGGTGGCGCGGGCGTGGGTTCGGCGCGCAGGATGCGCGTGTGATTGAGGCGTACCCCATGCAGGTTCCTGTCCGTGCGGCCACCGCCGTGCGTCGACAGCGGCCGGTCCGGGGACGGGCCTCGACCCGACACCGACGTCCGTGAGCGGGGCGTTCCTGGCCGGTCTGGTGGCCGGCTACGGCGTCGCCATCCCCGTCGGCGCGATCGCGATCCTGATTCTGGGCCTGAGTGCGCGTACCTCGTTTCGGGTCGGTGCGGCCGCGGCGCTCGCCGTGGCGACGGCCGACGGGCTCTACGCGGCGGCCGCCGCGCTCGGGGGTGCCAGCCTGGCCGGGATCATCGCGCCGGTCGCCGGGCCGTTGCGGGTGGTCGCCGCCGTCGTCCTGCTCGGTCTCGCCGCGCACGGTCTGTGGCGAACCTGGTCCACCCACCGCTCGCGGCGGACGCCGACGGCACCCGTCGGGCGGGGTCTGAGCACGCCCGGGCGGGCCTACGCGGCGCTGCTCGGGTTGACCCTGCTGAACCCGATGACGGTGCTGTACTTCAGCGCGCTGGTGCTCGGTCGGCGGGACACCGCCGACGCGGGTCCGGGCGCGGCGACGCTGTTCGTGGCCGGTGTGTTCCTGGCGTCGGCGAGCTGGCAACTGCTCGTCGCGGGCGGCGGCACGATGGTCGGGCGGGCCCTGACCGGGCCACGCGGGCGGCTGATTACCGGGCTGGTCTCCAGCGCGCTCATCGCCGCGCTGGCGGTGGTCGCGCTGCTGCCGGGCTGAGCGCCGCGCCCGACCGCCCGATCCGCGTTGTCGTGCCGTACGGTCGGGCGGTGACCAGTCGACCCGCAGCCGGGGGAGGCCGGTGGGTGGAGGTCGACCCGGCCCGCGTCGGGCGCTGGGTCGAGGGCTTCGCCGACCGGCACGGCCCGCACACCACGACCGAGCGGGAGTACGGCCTGCTGCTCACCGCCGCGGACGGGGCCACCGCCGAGCTGTACGCCCCACCCGGCGCGCCGGTCAGCGGTGACGTTCCCGGGTTCGTGGCCGCCGCCGTGACGCCCCGCCGGATCGGCCTGCTGCTGGCCCGCAAGGGCGCGGTGGCCGTCGGCGTGGCCGAGGGCGCCGACCTTGTCGTCTCCAAGGTGGACACCCGTTACGTGCAGGGGCGCACTGCGGCTGGGGGATGGTCCCAGCACCGGTTCGCCCGGCGTCGCGACAACCAGGCCAAGGCGGCGCTGGGTGATGCGGCGGACCTGGCCGTACGCCTGCTGTTGCCGGAGGCGGCGGCGCTGACGGCGATGGTCTGCGGCGGCGACCGGAAAGCGGTGGACACTGTGCTGGCCGATCGGCGGTTGGCTCCGCTCGTGCCGCTGCGGGCCGAGCGGTTGCTCGACGTGCCGGAGCCTCGGCACGCGGTGCTCGTCGCAGCGGTCGCCGCGGCTCGTGCGGTGCGGATCAGGTTGCGCGACCCGGCACCCGACTGACCTCGGCGCTCGACGGAGGGAAACCGGCGTTCCTGGTCTGCTGATGTGCTGACGGTCCGAGGATGGGCGCATCGCCCCGGTAACCCGTGGCCGCAACACCTCAGGGAGAGCATCATGTCCGACGCGCAGATCCTGCGTACCGTCCTCGACCGGTGGAAGTCGGCGGTCGACGCCCACGAACCGGACCGGGTCGCGTCGTACTTCACCGAAGACGCGATCTTCCAGGGGCTGCACCCGTACGCCGTCGGCCGTGCCGGGGTTGCGGCGTACTACGCCGCCCAGCCGCTCGGCCTGACCGCCGCCTATGAGATCCGGGAGACCCGGCGTCTCGCCGACGACCTGGTCCTCGGCTACCTGGAGGTGGAGTTCGGCTTCACCGACCGCCCGGCGCTGACGGTCCACCTGGGCGTGCTGCTGAGCCGAGCCGGAAACGACTGGCTCATCGCGCACTACCAGGTCTCGAGGCTGAACTGACCCAGCCCCGCGCCGAGCCCCCCGCGCCCGCCCCGCCCGTGTCGATCATGGAGTTGTGGTGGTGGACGAAGGTCGCTCGTCCGCCCATATCGGGCACCACAACTCCATGATCGACGCGAACGGCGACCGGGGCCAGTGTCAGAGCTGGTCGGTGCCGAAGGTGTCGCAGGTCTTCGGGTCACCGCTGTCGTGGCCCTGCTGGAACCAGCGCTGCCGCTGCTGCGAGGTGCCGTGGGTGAACGAGTCCGGGTTGACCTGCCCGCCGGAGCGTTCCTGGATGCTGTCGTCGCCGATCGCCTCGGCGGCCTTCAGCGCCTCGGTGATGTCGCCCGGGGTGATCGACTTGAACAGCGGTTCCTGGCCGGTCTTGTCCTTGGTCTCGGTGGCGTGCTTGGCCCAAGCGCCGGCGTAGCAGTCGGCCTGCAACTCCAGCCGCACGGAGGCGGAGCGGGGGCCGCTCTGGTCGCCCTGGCCGGCCTTCTCGTTGGTGCCGAGCAGGTTCTGGACGTGGTGGCCGTACTCGTGGGCGAGCACGTAGGGCTGGGCGAACTCGCCCTTGGCGCCGAACCGGGAGGCCAGCTCCTCGTAGAAGGCCAGGTCGATGTAGACCTGCCGGTCGGCGGGGCAGTAGAACGGGCCGACGCCCGAGTCGGCCTGACCGCAGCCGGTGTTCACGGCGGCCTGGAAGTAGTTGGTGTCGGTCGGCTCGTACTTGCCCTTACCCAACTCCGGGTACGCCTCCTGCCAGTAGCCCTGGATGCTGTTGACGTAGGCCAGGTTGCGGCAGCGCAGGTCGTCGAAGCGGTCGGGGTTCTTGGTGGAGCACAGCTGCTCCAGGTCGGTGCCGCCGGCCTGCCCGCCCTCGTCGCCGTTTGTCATCGCGTTCAGGCCGAACCCGCCGCCGAGCAGTGCGACCAGCACAGCCACCACGATGCCGATCAGCCCGCCGCGACCACCGCCGCCGGGAAGTGGAATGCCGAGGCCACCGCCCCCTCCACCGCCCCGACCCCGGTCGTTGACCTGGGAGGTGTCGAGCTCGGCCCGCTCGTTGAGTTCCATGCTGACCCCGATCGCCGTATGCCGGTGAATGTCGTCTGAATGTCGTTCTGTCCTGTAAATGCCGGACCGGGTCCGGACAGCGCTTCCGGTACCCGATGATCTTGATCGGTAATCCGGGCGGTCCGCCCAGCGACGCCCGGTACACTTGTCGGGTGCTGCGCTGCGAAGGCTGAACCGCCCCGCGCCGTCGGGCCCCTTGAGCCCGCCGGCGGTTTCGCGTGCCCCGAGTCAGCCTTCCAGACCCCGAGAGCGAGCCCGAAAACATGATCACTGCCACCGGCCTGGAACTGCGTGCCGGTTCCCGGATCCTGCTGTCCGACACCACGCTGCGCGTACAGCCTGGTGACCGGATCGGCCTGGTCGGTCGCAACGGCGCCGGCAAGACCACGACGCTGAAGGTGCTCGCCGGCGAGGGTCAGCCGTACGGCGGCCAGATCGACCAGCGCAGTGCCATCGGCTACCTCCCGCAGGACCCGCGCACCGGCGACCTGGAGGCGACCGGTCGCGACCGGGTGCTCTCCGCACGCGGCCTGGACGTCCTGATGTCGCAGATGCAGGAGGTCGAGGCTCGCCTCGCCGAAGACGCCAGCGACAAGTTGGTCCGTCGCTACGGCGCGCTGGAGGACCAGTTCGCCGCCCTGGGTGGGTACGCGGCCGAGGCCGAAGCCGCCCGGATCTGCGCCAACCTCGGCCTCCCGGACCGGGCTCTCGCGCAGACCATCGGCACCCTCTCCGGTGGTCAGCGCCGCCGCATCGAGCTGGCCCGGATCCTGTTCCGCGACGCGGGCGAGAACGGCGGGGGCATCCTGCTGCTCGACGAGCCGACCAACCACCTCGACGCCGACTCGATCACCTGGCTGCGCGGCTTCCTCGCCAACCACAAGGGCGGCCTGATCGTGATCTCCCACGACGGCGCCCTGCTGGAGTCGGTGGTCAACAAGGTGTGGTTCCTCGACGCCACCCGGTCGGTCATCGACGTCTACAACCTGGGCTGGAAGGCGTACCTGGAGGCACGCGAGACCGACGAGCGTCGCCGACGCCGGGAGCGGGCCAACGCGGAGAAGAAGGCCGGCGCCCTGATGGCGCAGGCCGACAAGATGCGGGCGAAGGCCACCAAGACCGTGGCCGCGCAGAACATGGCCCGCCGTGCCGAAAAGCTGATCTCCGGCCTGGAGGAGGTGCGGGTCTCCGACCGGGTGGCCAAGGTGCGATTCCCCAGCCCCGCGCCGTGCGGCAAGACTCCGCTCACCGCGACCGGCCTGTCCAAGTCGTACGGCTCGCTGGAGATCTTCACCGACGTCAACGTCGCGGTCGACCGCGGCTCCCGGGTGGCCATCCTGGGGCTCAACGGCGCCGGCAAGACGACCCTGCTGCGGATGCTCGGCGGTCTGCTCAGCCCAGACACCGGCGAGGTGCACGCGGGTCACGGCCTGCGGCTTGGCTACTACGCCCAGGAGCACGAGACGCTGGACGTGGAGCGGACGGTCCTGGAGAACATGCGCGCCGCCGCCGTCGAGCAGTCCGACACCGACCTGCGCAAGATCCTCGGTGCGTTCCTCTTCTCCGGTGACGACGTGAACAAGCCGGCCGGGGTGCTGTCCGGTGGCGAGAAGACCCGGCTGGCGCTGTCCACCCTGGTCTGTTCCGGCGCCAACGTGCTGCTGCTCGACGAGCCGACGAACAACCTCGACCCGGTCAGCCGGGAGCAGGTGCTCGACGCGATCGCCAACTACCCGGGTGCGATCGTCCTGGTCACCCACGACCCGGGCGCGGTGCTCGCGCTCAAGCCGGACCGCGCGATCCTGCTGCCCGACGGTGACGAGGACGCCTGGAGCGACGACCTGCTCGAACTGGTCGAGCTGGCCTGACCGGCCCGGCCTGCCGCCGGCCCTGCCGTCGCGTCCTGCGGGCGGTCGACCGGGCCGTCCTCAGCCGAGCAGGTCGACCAGCCGGCCGAGCACACCGGAGCTGACCAGGATCAGCACGCCGATGCCGATGAAGATGGTCGGCACCAGCCAGTGGCCGGCGCGTTCGACCAGCCGGACCACCCGGGGGTGCCCGCCCAGCCAGGCGCCGGCGGCACACCACAGCGCGATGAGCAGCACGAAGACCAGGAGGAACACCGCGCTGTCGGCCGCGCCGAGGGCCCGGAAGACGGGTACGTAGACGGCCACGTTGTCGGCGCCGTTCGCGATCGTCACCCCGGCCACACCGAGCGTTCCGGTGACGACCGCAGGGGTGACGTCGTCGTCAGAGGCGCGCAGCGCGCGTACGCCCAGCGCGATCGGCAGCAGGCCGAGCAACCCCGTCCACGGGTCCGGCACGACCAGCAGCCCCGCCGCGACCACCGCGCTGGCCAGCGCGAGTGCACCGATTCCAAGGTATTGACCAGCGACAATCTGCCAAGGGCGGGGTCGACCGGTGGTGCGCGCCGCGACGAAGAACAGGGTCAGGATGACGATGTCGTCGATGTCGGTCGCGGCGAAGACCACGGCTGCTCCGCCCGCGGTGCTCAACAGGTCGATCACGACCGAAGGCTACGGGTCGTCGGCAGGCGTCACCGTGCCGCGGTGGTACGCCCGGAGGCAGCGCGGGGGCCGATCGCCAGGATCACTCTATCGGGAAGCTGACATTGCATAGCGTGTCGGTTGGCGAAGAGTTGATATCTGGCGCATGATCGTTCGAGGCGGTCTAATAGGTGGGACCGTATCCGAACCGCACAGTCTGGGACGTGAGGACACAGCATGGCAGCCACTGGCACAGCCACCAGCACTGAGAAGGGTCGCCGGATCGTCGGAGCCGAGCGTCAGACGCTCGCCAAGGACCTGGTAAAGCGGTACACCTCGGGGGAGAGCATCCGCGCGTTGGCGGCTTCGACCGGCCGTTCCTACGGGTTCATCCACCGAGTACTCACCGAGTCCGGGGTGCAGCTGCGTCAGCGCGGTGGTGCCCGGCGCCGCAAGAAGGCGTGACCCGCCACTCAGCGTCGTCCAGCACCGCCGCTCCCCGGGCCGTCCGGTGACCGCCGAGGCGACCGGGGTCCGGCTGACTTGCGACGGGCCGGTCGCCACGGTGACGTTGTGCCGGCCCGACGTGCTCAATGCTCAGACGCCGGCCATGTGGCAGGCGATGAGCGACTTCTCCCGCGACCTGCCCGGCGACGTGCGGGTGGTGGTGGTCCGGGGCGAGGGGCGTGCGTTCTCCGCCGGCCTCGACCTCGCGGTGGCTGGCGCGTCCGGCCCGGGCTCGTTCGCGGAGCTGGCCACGCTGCCCGAGCAGGAGTGCGCCGAGCGCATCGCGGCGTTCCAGGGCGGCTTCACCTGGCTGCACCGGCCGGACGTCATCTCCGTGGCGGCCGTGCAGGGTCACGCGATCGGTGCGGGTTTCCAGCTCGCCCTCGCCTGTGACCTGCGTGTCCTCGCCGCCGACGCGAAACTGTCGATGGCCGAGGTGACCCTCGGCCTGGTGCCCGACCTGGCCGGCACCAAACGGCTCGTCGAGCTGGTCGGTTACGCGCGGGCGCTGGAGATCTGCGCCACCGGCCGCCGGTTGGACGCCGCCGAGGCGGACCGGATCGGGCTGGCCAATCTGGTGGTGCCACCAGCCGAGCTGGACGGCGCGGTCCAGGACCTGACCGCTGGCCTACTCTCCGGGGCCCGCGACGCGGTGGTGGAGATCAAGGCGTTGCTCGCCGGTGCGGCCGGCCGGTCGCACGCCGACCAGCAGCGCGCCGAGCGCGAGGCGCAGACCCGTCGGCTGCGCGACCTGGCCGGCCGGGGAGAATAGGTAAGGACCGCGCGGGAAGATCCGGGTTACGACCGAGGTTGTCACAGTCGTCGGGAGAATTGACCTGACGGCGCGGTCTGCCCGACGACCCGGAGGTGAGCGATGTCCAACCCGATGTCCGGAGGTGGCATGGCCGGGTGGAGCATGCTCCGGTCGATGCGCAACCGGGACGAGGTCTCCACCCACCGACTGAAGCACGGGGTGGCCCGCCGCATCGTCGCCTTCGCCCAGCCCTACCGGCGCGACATCATCGTCTTCCTGGCCACCGTGGTGCTGGCCGCCATCATCGGCGTGGCCACCCCCGTGCTGGCCGGTGACGTGATCAACGCGATCAACCGGGGTGGCACCGAGGCCGGCCGGCTCGTGGTGCGGCTGGCCCTGTTCATCGCCGCGCTGGCGGTCGCCGACGCGCTGCTCTCCCTGGCCCAGCGGTGGTATTCGGCGCGGATCGGCGAGGGCATCATCTTCAACCTCCGCACCCGGGTCTACGACCACGTGCAGCGGATGCCGTTGCAGTTCTTCACCCGTACCCAGACCGGCGCCCTGGTCAGCAGGCTCAACAACGACGTGCTCGGCGCCCAGCGGGCGTTCACCTCCACCCTGTCCGGTGTGGTCAGCAACGTCATCCAACTGGTGCTCACCGCGGCGGTGATGTTCACCCTCTCCTGGCAGATCACCGCGCTGTCACTGGTGCTGCTGCCCATCTTCATCATTCCGGCCCGCCGGGTCGGTCGGCGGCTGGCCGACATCACCCGCGAGGCGTACAACCTCGACGCCAAGATGAACGCGACCATGACCGAGCGGTTCGGGGTGGCCGGCGCGCTGCTGGTGAAGCTCTTCGGTCAGCCCGAGATCGAGGCCGGCCGGTTCGCCGGCCGGGCCGAGCGGGTCCGCGACATCGGCATCCAGTCCGCGATGTACTCCCGCACGTTCTTCGTGGCGATGCTGCTGGTCGCCTCGCTGGCGCAGGCGCTCACCTACGGTCTCGGTGGCTGGTTGGCGGTGACCGGCGGCGTCAGCGCGGGCACCGTCGTGACGCTCGCGTTGCTGCTCACCCGCCTGTACGGCCCGCTCACCGCGCTGTCCAACGTCCGGGTCGACGTGATGAGCGCCCTGGTCTCCTTCGACCGGGTCTTCGAGGTGCTCGACCTCAAGCCGGGCATCGTGGAGAAGCCCGACGCGGTGCCGGTGCCCCGGGGCACCGGCCGGGTCGACTTCCGCGACGTGCGGTTCCGCTACCCGAGCGCCGCCGAGGTCTCCCTCGCCTCCCTCGAGGAGGTCGCCACACTGGACCGGACTGTCAACGAGCCGGTGCTCAAGGGAGTCTCGTTCAGCGTGGAGCCGGGGCAGATGGTCGCGCTGGTCGGCCCGTCCGGCGCCGGCAAGTCGACCCTGTCGATGCTGATCTCCCGGATCTACGACGTCACCGACGGCCAGGTGCTGGTCGGTGGGGTGGACGTACGCGACGCGACGCTCGCCTCCCTGCGGGACGAGATCGGTGTCGTCACCCAGGATTCGCACCTGTTCCACGAGACGATCGCCGAGAACCTGCGCTACGCCAAGCCCGACGCCACCGACGACGAGATCTGGGCCGCACTGGCCGGCGCGCAGGTGGCCGACCTGGTCCGGGCGCTGCCCGACGGGCTGGACACCACCGTCGGGGAACGCGGCTACCGGTTCTCCGGCGGCGAGAAGCAGCGCATCGCGATTGCCCGGCTGCTGCTCAAGGCGCCGTCGATCGTGATCCTCGACGAGGCGACCGCCCATCTGGACTCGGAGAGCGAGGCGGCGGTGCAACGGGCGTTGTCGGTGGCGTTGACCGGGCGGACCGCCCTGGTGATCGCACACCGGCTCTCCACCGTGCGCGACGCCGACCAGATCCTCGTCCTCGACGGCGGCCGGATCGTCGAGCGGGGGCGGCACGACGAGTTGGTAGCCGTCGGCGGGCTCTACGCCGAGCTGTACCGCACCCAGTTCGCGGTCGCCGACTCGCCCACCCCGTTCGTCGACGCGACCGGGCCCGAGCCGGTGGTCATGCCGCTGGGCACCTACCGCGCCGACGAGGTGCTGCCGCCCGCCGCGGCCAACTGACGTCCCGCGGGCACCGGGCCGAGATCCGTCGCGGTCAGCGCCGTTCGGGCAGGCCGGTCGCCACTCGCAGCTCGGCGAACGCCAGGCCCAGCGTGACCGGGGTGAAGTGCGCGTTCAGGCCGCTCGGGTTGGGCAGCACCCACAGCCGGGCGCCGGCCAGTGACTCCGGCTGCGGCCCGAAGGTGGCTTTCGGCCGTTGAAAACCGATCCGGTACGCGGTCACCCCCACCACCGCCACCCAACGCGGCTGGTAGCGGCCCACCTTGTCGGTCAGGATCGCGGCACCGTCGAGGAGTTCCTCGCTGCTCAGCTCGTCCGCGCGGGCGCTGGCCCGGGCGGCCATGTTGGTGATGCCGAGCCCGAGTGTGGGCAGCTCGTCCTGTTCGCTGGGGTGCAGCAGCCGGGTGGTGAACCCGCCCCGGTGCAGCGCGGGCCAGAACCGGTTGCCGGGTCTGGCGAAGTGCCAGCCGGTTGCGGCCGACCAGAGGCCGGGGTTGATGCCGACGAAGAGCACCGCCAACCCCGGCGCGAGGACGTCGGGGATGGTCCGGTCAGCGGCCCCCGCCAGCTCCGCCCGGGTCGGACGAGTCGTCCGGGCCGCCGCCAGCTCCGCCCGGGTCGGCTGGGCTGTCCCGGGCGTCGTCAGCTCTGCCTGGGTCGGCTGGGCCGTGTCGGGCGTCGTCAGCTCTGCCTGGGTCGGCTGGGCCGTGTCGGGCGTCGTCAGCTCTGCCTGGGTCGGCTGGGCCGTGTCGGGCGTCGCCGGCGGGTGATGATCGGCCTGGTCCCCGGGTCCCGGACGTCCGGTGTGCCGCGCGTTGATCGACTCGGGTTCCTGGAAGTCGGGGTGTCCTGGCCGCATCGACCGCCCGGTTTCCTGAAGGCCGAGTCGATCAACGGCCGGGTGGTCGGGCTGGGCCCGCTCGGGCGGCGTCACGGCACGGCCAGGTCGGCCCCCGGCGGGGGTCACAGCCCGCGCAGCGCGCCGCCGTCGACCGGGAGGGTGATCCCGGTGAGGTAGCTCGCGGCGGGGGAGAGCACGAACGCGGCCACCCGGCCGAACTCGGCGGGATCGCCGAGGCGACGCAGCGGGATGGAGGCCTCCGCCTCGGTGCGGGCGCGTTCCGGGTCGCCGGTCGCGGCGAAGAGCTCCCGGTTGCGGTCGGTCAGGATCCGGCCCGGCAGTAGCCCGACCACTCGTACGCCACGCGGGCCGTAGTCGTCGGCGATGTCCTTCGCCGCCCCGACCAGGCCGGGCCGCAGACCGTTGGAGATGCCGAGGCCGGGCACCGGGCCCCGGGCCGAGGTGGAGAGCACCAGCCCGATCGCACCGCCCTCGGGCAGCGCGGCGGCAACCGTACGCACCGCGCGGATCGTGCCCAGGAAGACGGTCTCGAAGGACTGCCGCCACTGCTCGTCGCTGATCGCGGCGGCGTTGCCCGCCGGTGGCCCGCCGACCGAGATCAGCGCGCCGTCGAGCCGGCCGAAGTGCTCCCGGGCGGCGACGACGAGCTGCTCCGGGGTCTCCGGGTCGGCCAGGTCGGCGGTCAGCCCGACGGCATGCTCGGGACCGCCGAGCTGCTGCGCGGCGGCGGCCACGGCGTCCGGGTCCCGTGCCGAGAGGACCACCCGTGCCCCGTCGGCGACCAGGCACTGCGCGGTCGCGAAGCCCAGGCCGCGAGAGGCGCCGGTGAGGACGTACACGTGGTCGGTCAGGCCTAGATCCATAAGGTCGATCCTGCCGCATCCGACACACCGTCGCCACCAACTGTGGGTGGACGCGAGGCGGGGCGCAGCAGACGTACCCGGCCGGCGATCTGCACCGCCACGGCGCCGCCGGCGCGGCCCACGGCCGGCATCCGGCGCGGACGTGGCGCCCCGAGCCCGTCGTAGCGCAGGCGCGCCTCCCGGACGGCCAGCTCCTCGGCGGCGGCCGGGGGCAGCGCGCCCTGTTCGCGCATCGCACGGGCCAGGTCCCAACCGTCGCGCAACGACCCGGCGGTTGGTCGCCCGGCTGCCCAGCCTGCGAAGGTCGTCGACCAGGCGGCGCCGAGGCCGGCGGCGAGCAGTGGCCAGTGTCGGGCCACCTCGCCGGCACGTTTGCGTCCCAGGGCCGCCCGGGTGGCGGCCAGTTGGGCCGGTGCGAAGCCTGGCGGCGGCGGCCCTCCGGCGACCAGCGTCGCGACCAGTTCCGCCTGTCGCTGGGCGAGCCCGCCGACATCGCCGGACGACCGCCTGCCGCTGTCGTCGCGTGGCTCGGTCATGTCACGGCCGGGAAGCCCGCGGCGGCGGCCAGGGCGTCCAGTTCGGCGCGCAGCTCGGCTGCCGGTGGATAGTGGCCGTCCCGTTCCAGCAGCAGCGCCGGCGGACGTTGTCGAGCGCAGAGCGCGCCGACCAGCTCCAGCACCGCCGCTGGCACCGGATCGGTGTGGGTGTCGTGGTAGAAACCGCCGTGCTCGGCGCCGCCGGCCACGTGGACGTACGCGACCCGGTCCAGCGGCAGACGGTCCAGCAACGCGAGCGGGTCGGTGCCCCGGTTGCGGGCGTTGGCGTGCACGTTCGCCACGTCCAGCAGCAACAGTGCGCCGGTCCGGTCGAGGATCTCGGTGAGGAAGTCCGCCTCGTCCAGCTCGTCGTCGGGCCACTCGACCAACGCGGCGATCGGTTCCAGCGCGATCGGCACCGGCAGTTCGGCCTGCGCCCGCGCCACGTTGGCGCAGATCGCGTCGACCGCCTCCCGGCTGCGCGGCAACGGGAGCAGATGCCCGGCCTCCAGGCCGCCGGCTCGGACGAACGCGATGTGCTCGCTGACCAGCGGGGCGTCGACCTGCTGCGCCACAGCGGCCAGGTGGGCGACGCGGGCCGGATCGACCGGCTCGGCGCCACCGAGGGAGAGCCGCACCCCATGGGGTACGACAGTCACGCCGCGCTCCCGCAGCTGCGCAAGACCCGCCGGGAGCGGCCCGGACGAGGCCACCCCCTCGGCCACCACCTCCACGAAGCGCAGGCCGGGGAGCTCGGCCACGAAGCCGGCGATCTCCGGACGCCAGCCGATGCCAACTCCGGACGGGCCGGTCATCCGCCGCACCCCCCGCCACCGCCGCAGCCGCCACCACCGCCGCAGGAGCTGCCGCCGTCTCCACCGGAGCTGTCGCCTCCGGACGATCCGTCGGAGCCGGCCGTCCAGCCGCTGCCGGAGGCGGCCTGGCGCTGGATCTCGGCCTGCTCGGCGAAGCCGGGGTCGAGCGCCCAGAGTGAGGCGGTGCCGTACAGGGCCACGCCCATCGCCGCGCCGCCAGCTCCGTAGGTGGCGTAGGACGGCGTGGAGGCCGGAGCGAGGTGGGTGTGTTCGCGGCGTACACCGCGCAGCGTGGACCGACCGGCCCGGGTGAGCACGGGCGCCCGGCGCAGCACCAAGGTGACGATCAGGAGCGCAACAAGGGTCAGCAGCAGGTAACCGACCGGGCGACCGCTGAACAGACCCGAGACCAACCGGAGCACGCCGAGGCCCAGCAGAGCGATCAGGATCGTGGTCCAGAAGCGGGCACGCGCGCGTTGCGCGTCGTCGGTCAGCAGGCCCCGCTGCTCCAGGCCGTTGCGGATCTGGTGCAGCGCGGCACGTACGCGCTCGTCCTGCGGCAGGTCCCCGACCCGGGCGTGCTGATGGGCGGCCCAGTGGACGGCCTGGTCCAGTGGGGTGAGCCCGGTCGGCGCGACCCCGCTGGTGGTCAGTCGACGGTCCGGCCGCACGCCGATCGCGCCGCTGCCGCGCAGTCCGCCCAACGCGGCGTGTACGGCGAGTCGGGGTCCACCGTTGAGGTATGCGACCTGCTGCGGCCCGAGTGGATCGGCGGTCATGGCAGCGGTCGACGCGGCCGCCAGACGGACCCGGTGGTACACCGCGACGGCCACCACCAGAGCGGCTGCCACCAGGTAGTACCGGAGGAAGGTCGGGCCGGAGATGCCCCAGGTGTCGCCGGACGCGGCGTGGACGATCATCGACTGCTCCTGTCACCGGAGGGATGCGCGGCCCCATTGTGGAGCAGCCTCGCCACGGTCGGCAGTCGGGTGTACGGGCGGTCAGTGGCGGCGGACCGCCTCCTCGACCAGGTCGAGCACCGGGCCCAGGTCACCGGCCGGTCGGCCCATGGCCAGGTGCAGCACCAGGCCGTCGTAGGCCAGCTCCAGGAACTGGGCCAGCACGTCGATGGGGACGTCTTCGCGCAGCACCCCGGCGTCGCGCTGGCGGGCCAGCCGGTCCCGGGTCGCCTCGGCGATAGCGGCGGACCGCTCGGCCCATCGACGGGCGAACGCCGGGTCGGTGCGCAGGCGGCGGGAGACCTCCAGTTGGCTGCCCAGCCAACCGGTGGTGTCCGGTGAGACGGCGCGGGCGAGCAGGTCGCGCATCACCTGCACCAGGCCGTTGCGGGCCACCGTCTCGACCATCGCCGCGGCGTCGTCCTCGGCGACGGCCAGGAAGAGCGAGTCCTTGTCCCGGAAGTGGTGGAAGATGGCGCCGCGGGACAGGCCGGTAGCCTCCTCAAGGCGGCGTACGGTCGCCCCCTCGTAGCCGAGCCGGGCGAAACACGCCCGGGCAGCGGCGAGGATCTCCCGCCGACGCGCGTCGAGCTGGTCCTGGCTTACTCTGGGCACGCGTCGATCGTCGCAGGTCAACCCAGGGCATGCAAACCGTACGTACGGCTTGGGATATCGCCGACTACCCTCGCCTGGTGACCCCGCCGCACACCGTGCCCACCGCCCCGCTGACCGTGGCCACCGTTCAGGCCACCCCGACGCCGGGTGACGTCGCCGGCAACGCGGTCACCGCCGCCGACCTGGTCCGCCGAGCAGGTGACCAGGGCGCCCGGGTGGCCGTCCTGCCGGAGCTGTTCCTCTGCGCGTACCACCCGCCGAGCCTTGCCGCCGACCCGGTCGGCACGGACGTCGCGGCCGACCCGGCCGGTGCGGTCGCGGATTCCCGGCTCGACCCGCTGCGCGCCGCGGCGCGCGAGGCCGGTGTCACCGCGCTGGTCGGCGCCGCAGCCCGACACCCGGACGGCCGGCGGACCATTGCCGCGCTGGTCATCGACCGGACCGGCGAGGTGCGGATCGGGTACGACAAGCAGCAGCTCTGGGGCGACGAACGGGAGCTGTTCAGCGCGGGCGACCGGGGTGCCACGCTGCTCGTCGACGACTGGCGGCTCGGGCTGGGCATCTGCTACGACGGCTGTTTCCCGGAACACGGCCGGGCCGCCGCCCTCGACGGCGCGCACGGCTACCTGTGCCCCAGCGGATACCTGGCCGGCTCCGAGCACCGCCGGGACCTCTACTACGCCGCCCGAGCCCTGGACAACACCATGTTCGTGGTCTTCGCCAACGCGGTCGGCGGCGTCGACCCGTGGCGGTTCAACGGCGGCGCGGCGATCTACGACCCGCAGGGCCGGGTGCTGGCCCGGGGCGCCGACGACGGCACGGAGGTGCTGGTGGCGACCCTGGATCCCGCCGTGCTCGCGGCCACCCGGGCGGCCCATTCGATGCTCGCCGATCGCCTGCCGAACCAGGGCGGCACCCGGGTGTCGATGTCCGGCTGAACCCGTCGTCAGGTGGATACCCGCCGGACCTGTTGGCGAACACGTCGGTCCCGTAGGGTGCCCGAGTGCCACTGCTCCTGCTGGACCTGGACAACACCCTGCTGGATCGGGCCGGGCCGTTCCGCCGCTGGGGTGAGCGCTTCCTGGACGGCATCGGCGCGCCCCACACCGACATCGACTGGCTGCTCTCGATCGACGCCGACGGTCTGACCGACCGCTGGGATCTCGCCGACGCCATCCGGGACCGCTACGAGCTGCGCATCCCCTCGATCGACCTGGTGGAGGAGCTGCACGACGGGGTGGTGGCGCAGACCCGGCTCGACCCGCTGACCGCCTGCGCGCTGCGGATCGCCGACGACGCCGGTTGGGTGCCGGTGGTGGTCTGCAACGGCACGGTACGCGTCGAGGACGCCAAGATTCGCCGGACCGGCCTGGACCAGTACGTCGCGGACTGGGTGATCTCCGAGGAAGCCGGCGTCAGCAAGCCCAATCCGCGGATCTTCGCGCTCGCCGCCCAGCGGGTCCGGATGCCGCTGCGGGGCGCCTGGGTGGTCGGCGACAGCCCGGAGGCGGACATCGGCGGTGCCGCCGCTGTCGGGCTGCCCAGCGTCTGGCTGCACCGGGGGCGCACCTGGACCGACGGCCGGTTCGCGCCGAGCCACACAGTGGACGGGTTGATCGCCGCGGTCGCCACAGTCCTGGCCCGCTGACGCCCGCGCCGCGCGCCGCGTCACGCCGTCTGCGCCGCGTCACGCCGTCTGCGCCGCCTTGCGTCGCGTCAAGATCCGCACAGTTTCCCTGATGGTGCTGCCTCCGCGCGCCACGAGGCAGCATCATCAGGGATGTTGCGTGGATCTTGGTCCGACCGCGCGACGGCGGCTCGGTAATTCGGTTGACCGGCTGCCGTGGGGCCGCGAGCATTGTCAGCGCATCGTGCATCCCGGGCGTGGGCCCGGTCGTGGAGAGGAGGTCGGTCATGGCCGTCTTCGCAGGTCGCTTCCAGCTGCCTATCTCAGCCTCGACCAAGGGAACCTCACCACAGTGCGCGATCACGACTTTCCGGCGCTTGAGCGCCGGAGCCGCGGCAAGAGCCGCTTTGACGACGACGAATCACAGTTTCTGAAGCGCGGGCGGCCCACCGAGCCGCCCGCGGACCCCGACACCGAGCCTGACCCGGACACCGGCGAGCGTTGGTCGTCCTGGGACGACGCCGTGCACGGGCCCGAGCCGCACCCGGAATGGCTGGTCACCGAGCTGGCCGCCCGGGACACCGAGCTGGGTGTGCTCAAGACCGGCAAGGAGGCGGACGTCCACCTGGTGCGCCGAGCGGTGCCCGACACCGACCGGTCGTGCCTGCTGGCGGTCAAACGCTACCGTGACCCCGAGCACCGGCTGTTCCACCGGGACGCCGGCTATCTGGAGGGCCGCCGTGTGCGCCGGTCCCGGGAGAACCGGGCGATGGCCGGCCGGACGGCGTTCGGCCGACAGATGATCGCCGGGCAGTGGGCCGCGGCCGAGTTCGACGCCCTGGCCCGGCTCTGGGAGATCGGTGCCGGGCACGACCGGATCGCCGTGCCGTACCCGGTGCAGCTGCGGGGCACCGAGCTGATGTTGGAGTTCGTCGGCGACGCCGAGTCGGGGGAGGCGGCGCCCCGGCTGGCCCAGCTGCGACCCGGCCCGACCGAGCTGCGCGACCTGTGGGCCCAGATGGTGGAGGCGCTGCGGGTGCTGGCCCGGGCCGGTTACGCGCACGGCGACCTGTCGCCGTACAACCTGCTCGTGCACCAGGGGCGGCTGGTCGTTATCGACCTGCCGCAGGTGGTCGACGTGGTGGCGAACCCGCAGGGGCCGGAGTTCCTGGCCCGCGATGTGCGGGTGGTCGGCACCTGGTTCGCGGCCCGGGGTCTGCCCGCCGAGCAGGTCGACCCGGGCACGTTGACCGGGGAGTTGCTGCGTGAGGCGGGCATCCGCTGATCAGAGCGGGTCGGGCGGTCGGACCGCCCGACCCGCCGCGTCGGTCATTGCAGGTAGCGCTCCACCTCGGGCTTGGGGCGTTCGCCCTGTGCGTCCGGGTCGCCGTGGGTCTCCCGGGCGGCCCGCCGACGGCGCAGCAGGTCCCAGCACTGGTCGAGGGATTCCTCCAGGGCGCGCAGTCGCTCGCTGGCCTCGCCCTCGGTGCCCGCCTCGTGGGCCTGGGCGTCCGCGCGCAGCTTGTGTTCCTCGTCGACCAGTTCGGAGATCCGGTTCAGGATGGTCTTGTCGTCCATGCTCCTGAGCCTGGCACAGCGCCCCACGACGCGCCTGGCTTCGTGTGCCGACAGTGGGGTCAGACCACGATCGGTGACTCCGCCCATACTGGCAGCAACATGTCAATGTGGCCTTTTTCACGCCCATCCCCAGGTCGGCCCGCATGCCGCCCGACGTGGGGCTTCACCTGCGCAATCTTTTGAGTCGGCCACGCGGCCCGCATCCGGCACGGCTGTCGTCCCCTCAACGCGAGAAATTCTCTAGATCTGTCCCATGGCAAAGCAGTTTCATGAATGGGATGCTCGCCCGGATGGTCACGCGCCATCAACAAGGCAGCACGGAGCGCAACCCGCTGTGCCGCCGGAAAGGACGGATCCGTGCAGGTGAAAGATGGCTGAGGCGACCGCCCCCGCGTACCGCCAGCCGCACGTCGCCACCCTGCGACGCACCTTTCCCAAGCTGCTCCGGGACCCACTGGGCACGTTGGTCGGGCTTGCCGACGAGTCGCCCGGGCAGGTCGTCAAACTCAACCTGGGCACTATCCGGCCGTACCTGGTCGTCGAGCCCGCACACGTCCAGCACGTGCTGCGCGACAACGCCGCCAACTACACGCGGGCCGGCGACGGCATGTTGTGGAAGTCGGTCAAGAAGATCGCCGGTGACGGCATCCTCGCCGAAGGCCCGGACTGGGAGGCGAGTCGCCGACGGCTCCAGCCGCACTTCACCGCGAAGCGGATCGACTCGGTGGTGGACGGTCTGAGCCGGGCGATCAGCGATGCGGTCGACGAGTTGAACGTCCCGGCGCGAAACGGCGAACCGGTCGACGCGGCCAGCGAGATCTCGAGGATCATCTGCCAGGCCGTCATCCGGGTCTTCTTCGGCGACAAGATCCCCGTCGCCGACGGTGTGCGGATCGTCGCGGAACAGAACACCGTGGCGACCGCACTGCGCTTCCGGCTGCTCATCCCGTTCCTGCCGGACGCCGTGCCGATGCCCGGCGACCGCGCACTGCGTCGGGCGGTCCGGAACATCGACAGCATTATCCTGCCGTTGGTCCGTGCCGAGCGATCCCGCGACGACGGAGGCGACGACTTCGTCGCGTCGCTGGCCCGGGGCCGTGACGCGCACGGCCACAAGGTCGACGACCAGCGGGTACGCGACGACCTGGTGTCGATCTTCGTGACCGCCACCGAGACCACCTACACGGCGCTCACCTGGATCTTCCCGCTGCTGGAGCAACTGCCCGACGTCGCCGCGCGGCTCTACGCGGAGATTGATCGTGTGGTCGGCCCCGGGGACGTGATCAGCCGCGAACAGCTTGGCGAGCTGCGCTACACCCGGATGGTGCTGGACGAACTCGTTCGCGCCTACCCATCCGGCTGGTTGGTGCCGCGGACCGCGATCGCCGACGACCTCATCGGCGGCACCCGGGTCAGGGCCGGTGACACGATCATCCTGAGTCCGTACGTGACCCATCGGCTGGCACGCTTCTGGGATCGGCCGACGGTCTTCGATCCGGAGCGCTTCGCCCCCGACGCCCCCCGGCGCGCCCACCGGTACGCCTACTATCCGTTCGGGGGCGGCGCCCACCAGTGCATCGGCCAGTACTTCTTCCAGGTCGAGGCGCCACTGATCATGGCGACGCTGCTCAGCCGCTTCCGGTTCCGGCTCTGCACGCCCGGACTGCCATCGCCGCGGCTCGCCGCGACGCTCCGACCAGGGGAACGGGTGCCGCTGCTGCTCACCCCCCATCGGCAACCGGCCCTGGCCTAGCGGGTGGCACAACGACAAGTGGTCGAGGACGCACTTCAGCAGGCCGCCGAGCACGGGCGCGTCTGTGCCCTGGCCGCTCAGGGCCAACGTGACCTGCAACGGTGCCTGGCCGCCCATCCGGACCTCTTCGCCGAGGGGCCCTTCGATGGCGCTCTGACCAGCAGCATCGCGTTGGCCATCGCGTTCAGCGCGCCCTGGTGCGAGGCAGCCGAGCTGCGTCTGACCAACCGGGCGGTGCTCTGGGGGTTCGCGCTGGACTGGCAGGTGGACCGGCTGGCCACCTCTGCCGATGCGCTTGACCGACTGGTGCGCCAGCAGCTTCTCGTCGCGGACGGCGCGGCCGCGACGACGGACGACCCGCTGGGTCACCTCCTCGCCGATCTTCTCGCCGACCTGGCCGCCGAGCCGGCCTTCGCCGAACTGGGCGGGGTGTGGCGGGCGGCGGCCCGGCGGACCCTGCACGCGATGCGGCAGGAGTGGCAGTGGAAGACGGCGATGCGGGACAACCTCCAGCCGCGGCCCACCCTCACCGAGTACCTGAACAACGCGGACAACCTGGCCTGCACCGTCGTGAACGTCGTGCACTGGATTCGCACCGGCGGGGCCGACACGGAGGCGGGGCTCAACCGGCTGGTCCTCGCCAGTGACGCGGTGCAACGCGCTCTTCGACTGGTCAACGACCTGAGCACCTACGAGCGGGACCTCCGCTGGGACGACCTGAACGCGATCATGCTGGTGGAGGACCGGGCAGTGGTGGAGCAGGAATTGGCGCGCCTGGTCACGGAGGCGACCGACCTGCTCGGCGAGTTGCGGGCCGACTCCCCGAGGGAGGCGGCATACCTGACCCGACAGCTCGGCTACACCACAGGCTTCTACCGGAGCACCGACTTCTGGGGTGTGTCGTGAGCACCGAGGCACTGACCCGGGACCCCGGCGGGGCGAAGGATTCCGGGTCGACGCGCGCCGTCGACGAGCTGATGGCCGAGCTGAGCCGGCACCCGTCCGGTCGCACATCCGCGTCGCCGTACGAGACTGCCCGTCTGGTCTCCCTGGCACCCTGGCTGCCCCGACACGCCGACCGGATCCAGTACCTGCTCGCCGGGCAGCGCCCGGACGGAGGTTGGGGCGGGCCGGAAGGGTACGCCCTGGTACCCACCCTGAGCGCCGTGGAGGGGCTGCTCGCGGCCTCGCTGAACGACGAGCCGGTGGGCTGGTCCCCGGCGGCGGTGCACGACGCGATCGACAGGGCGCTACGCCTGCTGTTCGACCGGCTGGCCGGCCCCTCGACCTGTCCCGTGCCGGACCTGCCGGCCGCCGACCTGATCGTCCCGGCAATGGTCGACCGGATCGCCGACCACCTCGCCGACCCGCCGACGTGGTTGGCCCACTGGCGAGGCGTCGGCCCGCCGCCGATGCCCGCGGGCATGGATCGGCAGCGACTCGACCGGGTACGCCTGCTGGTCGGATCCGGTCGGCCGATTCCGCCGAAGCTGCTGCACGCGCTGGAGATCCTCGGGCCGGCCGCCCGGCAAGCGGCAGGTGTCACCGCCACCGCCGCCGGCCCGGTCGGAGCCTCGCCGGCCGCCACCGCCGCGTGGCTCGGTGACCCCGACGGTACTCAATCCGGCGCGCTGGACTACCTGACCCGGGCGCTCGGCGAGCACGGCGGAGCGGTTCCGTGTGCCACACCGATCACCGTGTTCGAACGGTCGTGGGTGCTGAGCACCCTGGCACGGGCGGGTGTGCTCCCGACGGCGCCGGCGCAACTGGTTACCGGGCTGCGCGACGCCCTTGGGCCGGACGGTGCGGCCACCGGGCCGGGGCTGCCCACCGACGCCGACACGACGGCGGTGACGCTCTACACGCTGGCCCTCCTGGGTCACCCGACCGATCCGACGTGCCTGCGGCGGTTCGACACCGGGGAGCACTTCGGCACCTGGCAGGGCGAGGACGGCGCGTCGGTGACCACGAACGCGCACGTGTTGGAGGCGTTCGGGCGATGCCTCGGCGGCGACGACCCGGCCGCGGCACCGGTGCTGCGCCGGCTCACCGGCTGGCTGATCGACCACCAACACACCGACGGTCGATGGACGGACCGTTGGCACGCCTCGCCCTACTACGCCACCTACTGCGTGGTGCTCGCACTGCGGGAGTACGGCGGTCCGTCGGCCGACGCGGCGCTGCGGCGGGCCGTCTCGTGGGTGCTCGAGAATCAGCGGGCCGACGGTTCGTGGGGACGATGGCAGGGCACGGCGGAGGAGACCGCCTACGGCCTGCTGGTGTTGCTGGCAGTGCCGCCGTCATCCACGACTCGTGACGCAACGGTCGCCGCTGCTCACCGTCTGTCCACAATGCAAGATGAGGCCATTGAGAGTCCACTGTGGCATGACAAGGACCTCTACCATCCGGTACTGATCGTACGAGCGGCGGTGGTGGCTGCCCGGGCGGCGGCTGCGGTACGGGTGAACGGTTCCGCCCATATGCCAGCAAGCCGCTGGACTGCATCGCTTGAGTGAAATTCCGGACACTGCTAGCGTGCGCCGGGCCGGGGGCTGGGCTCATTCAGCCAATCGAAACGGTCGAGGGACGGGTGGGATGGCTTCCCGCAGTGCAAGTTTGCGCACCAAGATTGTGGCCCTGCTGGTCTCACTCGCCGCGCTCTGGGCGTTCGCGGCGTGGGTGACCCTGCGCGACGGGTTCAACGTGCTCGGTGTGCAGACGCTTGACGCGCAGGTCGCCCAACCCAGTGAATCGCTGTTCACCGAGCTCCAGCGGGAGCGCCGGTTGTCGGTGGCCTACCTTGGACGCCGCGACCCGGGCATGGTGCAGCAGCTGCAGGCCCAGCACGAGCGCAGCGAGAAGGAGTCCGCCGCCTTCGCCGAGGCGTCCCGCAACTGGCGCGCCCGATTCGCGTCGAGCGACGAGCTGATCACGCGGATCGACGCGGTGATCACCCGGCTGGATGGGCTCGGCCAGATGCGGGAGGCCGTTGTCGCCGGCACGGTGGACCGGGCTGGCGCGGCGGCGGCGTACACCGAGGTCCTCGATGGGCTCTTCCGGGTCTACGGGGCCATGGGTCAGCTCGACGACGAGCAGATCGCCAAGGACACCGTCACCCTCACTCAGCTGTTCCGCGTGCGTGAGCTGATGTCGCAGGAGGACGCCCTCTTCGCCGGCGTCGCGGCGGCGGGTCGAATCAGCGACAAGGAGGCAGCCCAGTTCGCGCACCTGGTGGGCGCGCAGCGGTTCCTCGTCTCCGAGGCCCTGGCCGAACTGCCCGAGGCCGACCGCCAGCGGTACCTCCAGATGACCGAGGGACCGGCCTTCACCAAGCTTCAAGCGCTTGAGGACCGCCTGGTCGCCAGCGCTCGACCCAACGCCCCTCTGCCGGTCGCCGCCGACGACTGGCAGGCTGCCCTCGCTCCCGCTCTGGAGGAGCAGGAGGCCGTCGTGCTGGTCGGTGGGGACGCGCTGGTCCAGCGGGCCACCCCGGTCGCGATCTGGGTTGTCATCCGGCTGGTGCTCGCCGCCGGCCTCGGTCTGCTTGCCGTCATCGCCTCCATCGTCGTCTCGATCACCACGGCCCGGGCCCTGCTGCGTCAGCTGGAACGGTTGCGCCAGGCCGCCTGGCAGCTCGCCGACGAGCGGCTGCCCCGGGTGGTGGAGCGTCTGGGTCGCGGCGAGGAGGTCGACGTGGCCACCGAGGCGCCTCCCCTCGATTTCGGCAACAACGAGGTCGGCCAGGTCGGCAAGGCGTTCAACGCGGTGCAGGAGACCGCCCTGCGTACCGCCGTCGAGCAGGCCGAGCTGCGGCGCAACGTCCGCGAGGTCTTCCTCAGCCTGGCCCGGCGTACCCAGGCGTTGGTGCACCGCCAGCTCACCCTCCTGGACGCGATGGAGCGGCGCGAGCACGACGCGGAGGAGCTGGAGGATCTGTTCCGGGTCGACCACCTGGCCACCCGGATGCGGCGTAACGCGGAGAACCTGATCGTCCTCTCCGGCTCGACTCCGGGCCGGGCCTGGCGGCGCAACGTGCCGATGGTCGACGTGGTGCGCGGCGCGGTGGCCGAGGTCGAGGACTACACCCGGGTCAACGTGCTGCCGCTCGGCCCGGTCTCGCTGGCCGGCCGTGCGGTCGGTGACGTCATCCACCTGCTCGCCGAGTTGATCGAGAACGGTCTCTCGTTCTCCCCGCCGCACACCACCGTGGAGGTTCGCGGTCAGCTGGTGGCCAACGGTTTCGCCATCGAGATCGAGGACCGGGGCCTCGGCATGAGCGAGGACGACCTGGCCGCCGCGAACGACCGCATCGTCGACCAGTCGGAGCTGAACCTCGCCAACGCCGCGCGGCTCGGGCTCTACGTGGTGAGCCGGCTGACCGAGCGGCACGGCGTGCGGGTCCGGCTCAAGGAGTCGGCGTACGGCGGCACCACGGCCGTCGTGCTGATCCCGGCGGAGCTGATCCCGGAGGCCGCGGACGCGGAGACCTCCGGCGGGATCCGGACCGGTTCGCCGGCGATCCCGCTGCCCGCGCGGCCGACCGCCCCCTCCGACAGTGTCCGCCCGGCCACCCTGGCGCTGGCCGCGCGGCCGACGGCACCGGGAACGCCCGACTCGGACACACCGCAGGTCACGACCGAGGCGCGGATCGCCACCGGGACGGATGAGGCCGACGGTGCCGAGGCGGAGGCGTTGCCCACCCGGCGGCGGACGACGCTGGCCACCGGGACGCCGGCCACCGGGACGCCGGAGCTGCCCACGCGGGTCCGGCGTACCCAGGGGCAGCCGGCCCTGGAGGGCCCGACGTTGCCCACCGGCCTGCCCGCGGTCAACGGCGCCCGGCCGACGGCCGGCACGGACCCCATGGAGTCGGACGTTAACGGTGACGACAGGCCCGGACCGGAGCGTGCCGAGGCGGACCGGACGAACGCGGGCCTGCCGGTCCGGGTCCGGCAGGCGAGCATTGCGCCGGAGTTGCGCGACGAGCCCGCGACGGAGAGCGACCACGACGACGTGGTACGCCAGCCGGAGCAGGTGCGCAAGATGATGAGTTCCTACCAGACCGGCACGCGGCGTGGTCGGACCGACGCGGCGCGGCTGCTGGGAGGCGCCTCCGACGCCCAACCGGCAGCGACGCCGGAGCCGGCCGAGGATCCGGACGTGACCTGACCGGCTGCCGGTGATGCGGTCTCCGCGCAGCGTGACGGTCAACCCCAGACGAGTACGGCGACAACGCCGGGCGAGAAGAGGACGACGAAGTGGCCCAGAAGACGGCTTCGAGTGCCGACCTGACGTGGTTGCTGGATGACCTGGTGGGCCGGGTGAAACAGGCGGAGCACGCGGTCGCCCTCTCCAGCGACGGCCTGTTGATGGCCGCCTCCCGAGGGTTGAGCCGGGACGACGGCGAGCACCTCGCAGCGATGGCGGCGGGGATCCAGAGCCTGGCCCGGGGCGCCGGTAAGCGCTTCGGTGGCGGGCAGGTGCAGCAGACCATCATCGAGATGCAGTCGTCGTTCCTGTTCGTCACCGCGGCCGGCCGCAACGCCTGTCTGGCGGTGCTGGCCAGCGATGAGGCCGACGTCGGCCTCATCGCCTACGAGATGGCGATGCTCGTCACCCGCGTCGGCAAGTACGTCGCATCCCCGTCCCGGGGACCTGAGCAGCCGGCCAGCGAGAGGTAGCGGCATGACGGTGCAGGGTGAGGCAGCGGACCATCAGTGGGTGGACGACCATGCGGGTCCGGTCGTGCGCCCGTACGCCATGACGCGCGGTCGGGCCCGCCCCGTCACCGGCACGTTCGACCTGATCTCCCTGGTCACCGCGACCCGAGCCGAGGTCACGCCGGAGGTCGGTATCGGCCCGGAACATCTGGCGATCATCGGGCTGTGCCAGCGCATACAGTCCGTCGCCGAGATAGCCGCCCATCTCGACCTGCCGGTGGGCACCATTCGGGTGCTCCTCGGTGATCTGGCGGCCCGCAGCCTGGTCCAGGTCCGCGAGCCGCAGACCACGGCCGGTCTTCCCGACAACAGCATCTTCGAGGCGGTAATCAATGGACTACGGGCACTCTGACCGGCCGGCGGGAGCCCCCCCACTGCCCACCGCGATCAAGATCCTGGTGGCAGGTGGATTCGGCGTGGGTAAGACCACGATGGTCGGCGCGGTCAGCGAGACCCGACCGTTGCGCACCGAGGAGGTGCTGACGGAGTCGGGGGTCGGCATCGACGACCTGTCCGGGGTGGAAGGCAAGACCACCACCACGGTGGCCATGGACTTCGGCCGCATCACCATCAGCGACGACCTGGTGCTGTACCTGTTCGGCACACCCGGCCAGGACCGGTTCTGGTTCGTCTGGGACGAGTTGGCACTGGGGGCGATCGGCGCGGTGGTGCTGGCCGACACTCGTAGGCTCGCCGACTGCTTCCCGTCGATCGACTACTTCGAGGGCCGGGGCACGCCGTTCGTGGTCGCGGTGAACTGCTTCGAGGGCGCCCGGTCGTACCGGCTCGACGAAGTGCAGACCGCGCTGAACCTGGATCCGGGTGTGCCGGTGCTGCTCTGCGACGCCCGGCAGCGGGAGTCCAGCAAGGAGGTGCTCGTCACGCTGATGGAGCACGCCATGAAGACCCGCGAGGCCCGCCGCCGCGCCGCCGGAGGAAACTGACCGAGATTTTTTGCGGAAGGGTGTCCGGAACGCTCCCGCCCGAACGTCATGCTGGCGACACCCCGAGAAACCAGGGAGCGACCAGATGAAGTACATGATGTTCGTTTGCAGCGACACCGAGCCGGACAACGACCCGACGGAACTCCCCGACATCCACAAGTGGGTGGCGGAGAACGACGCCCGTGGTCGCCGCCTCACCGGCAACGTGCTGGCTCCGACCACCGCGGCCACCACGGTCCGGGTACGCGGCGGTGAACTGCTCGTCTCCGAGGGGCCGTTCGCGGAGACCATGGAGGTGATCGTGGGCTTCGACCTGCTCGACTGCGCGGACCTGGACGAGGCGATCGAGGTGGCGCGGACGCACCCGATGGCCCACGAAGGGCGGCTGGAACTGCGCCCGTTCGCGGACCTGTCCGCCTGACGAGTTGTCCACACCGCAGCGCCGGCCGGTACGCCCGCCCGCACCGGCCGGCGCGGGAGCGCCCGCACCGGCCGGCGCGGTAGCGGCTGCGGCGGCGCAGGCCGTCGGCGACGCCAGCGTCGAGGCGTACCCCCGGATCGTCGCGACCCTGATCCGGGTGACCGGGGACTGGGCGCTGGCCGAGGACTGCGCCCAGGAGGCGCTGGCCGTCGCACTGGAGCGCTGGCCCGCCGACGGTGTGCCGGCCAACCCGGGCGGCTGGCTCATGACGGTGGCTCGCAACCGGGCGCTCGACGTGCTGCGACGGGCCACTGTGGAACGTCGCAAGCTGCACGACCTGGCGCTGCTCACGCCGCCCGAGGGGCAGCCCGACCCGGAGGTGCCGGAGGACGTGGTGGACGACCGACTGCGCCTGATCTTCACCTGCTGCCACCCGGCGCTGGCGATCGACGCCCGGGTGGCGCTGACGCTGCGAACCGTCTGCGGTGTGCCGACCGGCGACATCGCTCGACTCCTGCTGGTCAACGAGTCGACAATGGCCCGACGGCTCACCCGGGCCAGGACCCGCATAGCGCAGGCCGGCATTCCATACCGGGTGCCCAGCGGGCCGGCGCTGACCGAGCGGCTGCCCGGCGTCCTCGCCGTGTTGTACCTGCTGTTCACCCGGGGCTACGTCGTCGACGGCGAGCCGGCCTTCGCCGACGAGGCGGTTCGGCTGGCCCGGCTGCTCGACCGGTTGATGCCGAAGCAGTCCGAGGTGGCCGCGCTGCTGGCGCTGTTCCTGTTCCAGCACTCCCGCCGCGAAGCCCGTCGGGACGCCGCAGGCAACCTGCTCACCCTGGAACGGCAGGACCGCGCGCGGTGGGACCGTGCGGCCATCGCCGAGGGACTGGACGCCCTTTCTCGGGTACGCCACGACGGGCCGTACGCCTGGCAGGCCCGGATCGCCGCCTGCCACGCCACCGCACCGTCCGCCGACGCCACCGACTGGCCGGCGATCGCACGGGCCTACGACGCGCTGATCGGCATCCGGCCCTCACCGGTGATCGCGCTCAACCGCGCGGTCGCCCACGGCTACGCGTACGGGCCGTACGCCGGGTTGGGCCTGCTCGACGCGGTGCAGGCCGGGGGAGGGCTGGACGGCAACCCGCTCGCCGTGGCGGTGCGAGCCGACCTGGTCGCCCGGCAGGGTGACCGGCTGCGGGCCGCCGCGCTGTTCAGGGAGGCCGCGGCGATGGTCGGCTCGACCGCCGAACGCCGTGCGCTGCTCGACCGGGCCAACGAACTCGCCGGGTAGGGCAGTGGGGTCAGCCCCGCTTGGCCATCATCAGGAATCGGGCCCAGGCCGTCGGGTCGAAGGCGAGCGTCGGACCGGCCGGGTCCTTGGAATCACGTACGCCGATGACGCCCGCGAGGTTGTCGGCCACCTCGACACAGTCACCGCCATTGTTGCCACTCTTGGTGCTCTTGCGCCACCGAGCGCCGGTCAGGTCCATGATGCCGCCGCTTCTCTGATGAAATTGAGGGACTGGGCACGCGACAGGGCGCCGTCGCGAATGCGCTCCCACCGTCGATCCAGCGTAGCAACGTCGGCCGCTCGGTCGATGAGTTGCGCTTGTGCCTGGCTGTCGACGTGCGCGACCCGCGCCCCGTCCGGCATGTCCGCGACGGTGAACGGTCCACCGAGGCCCGGGTACATGCCGACGTCGGCGGGCACGACGAACAGCGACACGTTCGGCAGGGCGGCCTGCTCGGTCAGCCGCTCGCACTGTTCCCGCATCATGGCTCGGTCGCCATTGAGGGTGCGCCGGAGGATTCGCTCGTCGAGGACTGCGACGAGCAGGGGCGGGCGCTCCCGTCGCAGGATGGCCTGCCGGCTCAGCCGAGCCTCGGCGAGATCGTCGGCCTCGGCGGGCGTCAACGCCTCGCCGACAAGCGTCGCCAGCGCGTACGCCTTCGTCTGAAGAAGGCCAGGTATCCACGCGAGCTGAAACGACCGTAGCGACACCGCTTCACGCTCGATCTCGGCCCAGGGCCGGAACCAGGCCGGCGTCCGGCGCTTCAACACGTCCGGCCACAGCTCTTCGACATTCCGACCGAGCACCTCGGCGACCCGGGCGCGATGACGCGTCTGTGGAATTCGTCCCGTGCTCGCCCACTTCGCGGCCGTCTTCGGATCGACACCAATCTCAGCAGCAAGACTGTCCGCCGTGTGGCCCCTCTCCCGCCGGGCGATCCGCGACCTGCGCGGCCAGCCGGGCGGCCCCGATCCGGTCGCCATCGTCCGCCGTTTCCTCTGGTTCCTGCCCCTCACCGACGAGGAGGCCCGTGCGGTCGCGCTACGGCTGCGCTGAGGGCCCACCCCGTCGGGCGCCGGGCCGTGATCGACCGGGCCGACGACCTCATCCGCGAGCGGATGAGAGTCCCTGTCGCGCATCCCTGTTGGGCGCAGCCGGCGACCGATATGGTCGCCACATGGAATTGCCGTTCGTCGTTGCTCTGCGCGGTTATGACATGCGTCAGGTCGAGAACCTCTTTGCCGAGGTCGATGGGGCTCTGGCTACTGACAGCGCTGTGTCACGGGCTGCCGCGCGAGACGCGCTGCGGGCGGCCAGCCTGCGACGGCGGCTACGTGGCTACGATGTCCGGGAAGTGGATGCGGCGATAGACCAACGGCTGGCTGCCCTCGCGCTCCCGCTCTGACCGCGAGCCTTCCTCGACTTGAACGGCGAAGGCCGCCCCCGCCGGAGCGGGAGCGGCCCTCGACCAGCCGTACGCGATCAGTTGGCGATCATGCGGCGCAGCACGTACTGCAGGATGCCGCCGTGCCGGTAGTAGTCCGCCTCACCGGGGGTGTCGATCCGCACCACGGCGTCGAACTCCACGCCGGTGTCGGTGCTGACCTGCACGGTGCTCGGGGTCTCGCCGTCGTTGAGCGCGGTCACCCCGGTGATGGTGAACGTCTCGGTGCCGGTGAGGCCGAGCGACTCGGCGGTGACGTCCACCGGGAACTGCAGCGGCAGCACGCCCATGCCGATGAGGTTGGAGCGGTGGATCCGCTCGTACGACTCGGCGATGACCGCCCGGACGCCCAGCAGCATCGTGCCCTTGGCCGCCCAGTCCCGCGACGAGCCCGAGCCGTACTCCTTGCCGGCCAGCACGACCAGCGGGATGCCGGCCTCCTGGTAGGCCACGGAGGCGTCGTAGATCGAGGTCTGCTCGCCGGTGAGGTGGTTGACGGTGAAGCCGCCCTCCACCCCGGGCACCAGCTGGTTGCGCAGCCGGATGTTGGCGAAGGTGCCCCGGATCATCACCTCGTGGTTGCCCCGGCGGGAGCCGTACGAGTTGAACTCGTGGCGCGGTACGCCGTGCTCGGCGAGGTACGTGCCGGCAGGGGAGTCGACCTTGATCGAGCCGGCTGGCGAGATGTGGTCGGTGGTCACCGAGTCACCCAGCTTGGCCAGCACCCGGGCACCGGCGATGTCGACGACCGGGCTCGGCTCCTGCTGCATGCCCTCGAAGTACGGGGGCTTGCGCACGTAGGTGGAGTCGTTCTCCCAGGCGAAGGTGTCACCGGTCGGCGTGGGCAGCGACTGCCACCGCTCGTCGCCGGCGAAGACGTCGGCGTACGCGGCGCTGAACCCGGTGGCGCCGATCGCCTGGGCGATGACGTCCTGGATCTCGGCGCTGTTCGGCCAGATCTCACGCAGGTAGACCGGGTTGCCCTCGGTGTCCTCACCGATCGGCTCGTTGGCCAGGTCGATGTCCATCGTGCCGGCGAGGGCGTAGGCGACCACCAGCGGCGGGGACGCCAGGTAGTTCATCTTGACGTCCGGGTTGATCCGGCCCTCGAAGTTCCGGTTGCCGGAGAGCACCGAGACCACCGACAGGTCGTGTTCGTTGACCGCGGCGGACACCTCCTCGGGCAGCGGGCCCGAGTTGCCGATGCACGTGGTGCAGCCGTAGCCGACCAGGTTGAAGCCGAGCTTGTTCAGGTACGGCGTGAGGCCGGCCCGCTCGTAGTAGTCCATGACGACCTTCGAGCCGGGCGCCAGGGTGGTCTTCACCCACGGCTTGCTGGTCAGGCCCTTGTCGACGGCGTTACGGGCCAGCAGCGCGGCACCGATCATCACCTGCGGGTTGGACGTGTTGGTGCACGAGGTGATCGCGGCGATCACCACGGCGCCGTGGTCCAGCTCGTACTCGACACCGTCGGCACCGGTGACCCGCACCGGGTTGCTGGCGCGACCGCCGGCACCGACCGCGGCGGTCTCCAGGTCGCGCGGCTCGTCGGCCGGGTCGCTGAACTCGTTGGCCGGCGGGTCGCTGGCCGGGAACGACTCGGCGCTGGCCTCGTCGGCCGGACCATTCGCGCCGCGCGGAAGCTCCTCGCGGGGTACGCCCGGCTTGAGGTCACGCTCACCGACGGAGTCGTCCGCGACGTAGTCGGTCAGCGCGGAGCGGAACAGCGTCTTCGCGGCGCCCAGCGGCACCCGGTCCTGCGGGCGCTTCGGGCCGGCGAGCGACGGCTCGATGGAGCCCAGGTCCAGCTCCAGGCGCTCGGAGTAGTCCGGCTCGGCGTCCGGGTCGTGCCAGAGGCCCTGCTCCTTGGCGTACGCCTCGACGAGCGCGACCTGAGCGGCGTCGCGGCCGGTCAGCTCCAGGTAGCGGATCGTCTCCGCGTCGATCGGGAAGATCGCCACGGTGGAGCCGTACTCCGGGGACATGTTGCCGATGGTGGCCCGGTTGGCCAGCGGCACGGCGCCCACGCCGGGGCCGTAGAACTCCACGAACTTGCCGACCACACCGTGCTTGCGCAGCATCTCGGTGATGGTCAGCACCAGGTCGGTGGCGGTGGTGCCGGCCGGCATCTCGCCGGACAGCTTGAAGCCCACCACCCGGGGGATCAGCATGCTGACCGGCTGGCCGAGCATCGCGGCCTCGGCCTCGATGCCGCCGACGCCCCAGCCCAGCACACCCAGGCCGTTGACCATCGTGGTGTGCGAGTCGGTGCCGACCACGGTGTCCGGGTAGGCCTGGCCGTTGCGCTCCATGATGGTGCGGGCCAGGTACTCGATGTTGACCTGGTGCACGATGCCGGTGCCCGGCGGGACGACCTTGAACTCGTTGAACGCGGTCTGGCCCCAGCGCAGGAACTGGTAACGCTCCTTGTTGCGCTCGTACTCCAGCTCGACGTTGCGGGCGAACGCGTCCTCGCGGCCGAACAGGTCGGCGATCACCGAGTGGTCGATGACCAGCTCGGCCGGGGCGAGGGGGTTGACCTTGCTGGCGTCGCCGCCCAGGTCTCGCACCGCCTCGCGCATGGTGGCCAGGTCGACCACGCAGGGCACGCCGGTGAAGTCCTGCATGAGCACCCGCGCCGGGGTGAACTGGATCTCCACGCTCGGGGCGGCGGTGGAGTCCCACGCGCCGAGCTGACGGATGTGGTCGGCGGTGATGTTCGCGCCGTCCTCGGTCCGCAGCAGGTTTTCCAGCAGGACCTTCAAGCTGTACGGCAGCCGGGCGTGGCCGTCCACCTTGTCGATCTTGAAAATCTCGTAGCTCGCGTCTCCGACGCGTAGCTGGGTCTTCGCACCGAAGGTGTCGAGGCTCGCCACGTCGTACTCCTTCACACCAGCGACCGTGAGTAGTCCTGAGCAGTCTGTCGCACCGGTCGGGGGGGCGCCGAGGTTAGGTGACACTTACCGCCGATTCCGCTCTCAACAAAACCGTACGTCCGTCTTGCTAGTTCTGCAACCCGGCTGGCGCCTTCCACGGTCCACCACCACCCCTAGCCTCCTAGGACGCCCTGCGGGACGTGGGTCGTGCCACCTGAACCGGGCCGCCGCCGCGGTGCACTGTGCGATCGGACCGCCACAGGTAGGGTTCGAGGCCGGCCGGAAGGGGTCACCGTGTTCGATGTCCAGCACTGGCTCGAGTCGCTGCCGCCGATCGCGGTCTACCTGCTCGTCGGCGGGGTGATCGGCGTGGAAAGCATGGGCGTGCCCCTGCCGGGCGAGATCGTCCTGGTCAGCTCCGCCCTGCTCGCCGCCACCGGCGTGGTGGAACCGGAGTGGGTGGCCACCGCCGCGGCCACCGGCGCGATCGTCGGTGACTCCATCGGGTACGCCGTGGGTCGCCGGGGTGGCCGTCCACTGCTCGCCCGACTGGGTCGCCGTTTCCCCCGTCACCTTGGCCCCGCCCAACTTGCCCGCGCGGAGCAGAGCTTCGCCCGGTACGGAGTCTGGGCCGTGTTCTTCGGTCGCTTCGTGGCACTCCTGCGGATCCTGGCCGGGCCGCTCGCCGGGGCGCTGCACGTGCCGTACCGGCGGTTCCTGCTGGCCAACGCGGCCGGAGGGCTGGTCTGGGCGTTCGGCACCACCTACCTGCTGTTCACCGTGGGCCGGGCGGCCGAGCACTGGCTCAAGGACATCTCCTGGGCCGGGCTGGTCCTCGCCGTGCTCGCCGGCCTCGCCAGCACCTGGTGGCTGCGCCGACGAGCCCATCGGCTGGAGGCCGCCGAGCCCCCGGCGCCTGACACCGAGCCCTCGGCGCCCGACACCGAGCCGGCGCCCGACACCGAGCCCTCGGCGCCCGACACCGAGCCGGCGCGCGCCCACAGCGACACCTGACCTGGACGTGCCGAAGGGCCGGGCCCCGTGGTGGGGTCCGGCCCTTCGGTGTGTCGGTCGCGGTCAGCTGGTGGCGTAGCCGCGGGTGGCGATCCAGTCGGCGAGGTGTTCGACGGTGACCTCGTAGGAGGCGGTGTTCGGGTCGGCGGAGTCGGCGATCTTCACGATCTGACCGTTGTCGCGGTAGCCGACGACGCTGATGTAGTGCCCGCCCTCGAACGAGTGGATAGCACCGTCGGTGTCAGTCGTGGTGCCGGCGATGTTGGCGACCACGGCCCGGCCGTCGTCAACAGTCTTGACGATGTCGGCGCGCAGCTTGTCGGTCTGCTTCGCGTCAGCGTCCGGGGTGCTGATCTCCACGGACCGGTAGGCGTCGTTCTTACCGGTCTCCTTGTTCAGCACCGGGGTGATGTCGTTGATCGAGTTGGTGCCGGCCTCGGTGGTGCCCATCTCCTTGGCCATCGCGTCGACGCTGATGTCCTTGCCCTGCACGGAAAGGGCGTTACGGGCGGCGGCGGGCCCGCAGTAGTAGAAGTTCGGCTGCGCCTCGTAGCGCACGCCCAGCTGACGCTCACCAGAAGGCTTGCGATCAGACTGCGTCTGAGTAGTGGGCTTGGCATCGGTCGCGGCGTACGCGGCGGTGACGGGTCCGACGATCGCGCCGCCGGTGAAGGCCAGACCAGCAGCGGTCAGAGCGGTCTTACGAATCAGATCGGTACGCATGATGGCGTGCTCCTCTGCGATTGGGGGTGCACGGCACGCCCGGGGGGTGGGCGTGCCGCACGTGCAAGGGGGGAAAGTTTTGGAGGTTCTTGCCCGGCGGCCACAGGGGCCGGCGTCGGGGAAGGGTGTAACGGTGCGGGGCGGCGGGTCATTCCACCTGGCCCCGGCTTGTGTGGCTCGGGGGGTGTAACCGGCCGGGCCGGCGACGCATTCCGCCGGGCTCAGGCCCGCGGCTCGGGGTGTAACCGGCCGGGCCGGCGAGTCATTCCGCCGGGCTTTCGGCCTGCGTGCTCCGGGGGATGTAACCGGGGCGGCCGGTCCGGTGTTCCCGGCGGCCGCCGCGCCCTCGCCCCACGACCCGAAAGTCGCGGTGGCATGCCAGGTATAACGACCCCGCCCGGCCCACGATTCCGCCCCCAGGGTGGCCCCGACCACGGGACACGCACGCCGAAACCGGACACCCGCCCCACGGACGGATCCGCCGAACCGGACGCCACACCCCGCAACTCCGGGCGCCGACAATCCAAGATCCGCGCACTTTCGGGGAAACTGCTGCCTCACGCCGCGGCGAGGCAGCAAGTTCCCTGATGTTGCGCGGATCTTGACCGGGGTGGTGATCCGGACAGTCACGCCGGGGACGTCAAACGCGACGCATCACGCCAAGGTCGCGCTCGATCCAGGAAACAGGCCCCGTCCGGCGCCAACGAGGCCACTACAACCTGGATCGAGCATGATCATGGGAGATCTGGACGACCGCCGACCGCCGACCGCCGACCGCCGACCGCCGACCGCGGACCGCGGACCGACAGACCTGCGGAGTGGGTCAGGTCGCCTTCAGCAGGTCGAGGACTGCGTCTCGGGCGGTCACGACGGCGGCCTCCGACTGTGGGTTGTGGTCGAGGATGTCGAAGCTGTGCTGACCGTCCGGTATTTCGATCACCTGTATCGGCCAGCCGTGGGCGGTCGCCGCTGGCAGGAACGCTTCGATCCCGGCCAGGACCGGTGGGATGTCCCGTCCGGCCCGGGTCAGCACCAGAGGGACGTGCGCACCGGAGTCGAGTGCGTCGACGGGCAGGAACCGGGGGTCGACCACCCAGCCGGGGAAGGGGACGAGCAGCGGGTAGGTGAGCGCGATCCCGCGTAGCCATGGTGGTGCCGCGCGCAGCCAGTCCGCTGCGAAGAGGCCTCCGCCGGAGAAGAACCACAGCACTACCCGCTCGGGGTCGACGCGCGGGTCGGCGCGGACCTGCTCGACCATCGCGGCGATGTCGTCGGCCGCGGCGGGGAGGGCTGACAGGTCGGTTACCTGGTAGCTGATCACTGCGGTGACTACGCCGCTGTCGGCGAGCAGTGCGCCGTAGCCGCGGTAGAGAAGCCAGTCGCGGGGGTCGGCTGCGTCGGGTGGCAGTGGGGCGCCGTGCACCACCACGACGGCGGGGGCGGGGTCGGTGCGGGTGGGCAGGTGCAGGTCGACGTTGCCGTGCCGTTCGACGGGCGCGGCAGGAGGGGACAGGACGAAGGGCCGTTGTGCGACAGGCGTCGTCATGCCCCGATGATATCGATCATGCGCCTGCTCAGGTGCCCCGTCGACGATCCACAGGGGTGGGTGGTCAGGCGGGGTCGCTGGGCTTCGTGGCGTCGCCGGCCTGGGCGTGTCGTTCCAGCAGCCGCTGCCGGATCTCCTCCGGGGTGTACGCGCGTCGGCGCCGTTCAGCGCGCGCGATGACCACGCCGGAAGCCGCGACGCCGGCGAGGCCGGCGAGCCCGAGAACCTTCCACCACCGCATTCGTTGCCGCATCGGCCTAGGCTAGACCCTCATGAGCATCAGCCTGGATGAGGCCGTCGAGTTGACCCGCACCGGTGACGTGTGGGTGTTCCGGGGTCGCAGCGTGCCGGACCGGGCGATCCAGTTCACCACCAACAGCCCGGTCAACCACGTCGGGATGGCGGTGGTGCTCGACGACATGCCGCCGTTGATGTGGCACGCGGAGCTGGGCAGGTCGCTGCCCGATCTGTGGTCGGGCACCCACCAGCGTGGGGTCCAGTTGCACGACCTGCGGGACGCGGTCGGCGTGTGGGCCAACCGGTACGGTCAGCGGGCCTGGCTGCGGCAGCTCGACCCGCCGGCCGACGGGGAGATGGAGCGGGCGGTGCTGCGGACGATCGCGCGGTTGGACGGCACGCCGTTCCCGTCGACGGCCCAGTTGGCGTGGCGGTGGGTGCGTGGTCGGGTGCCGGCTCTGCCGCACCCCGGCAAGCTTGCGCTGCCGCAGCTCGGCCGCCTGGCGTTGTCGCACCTTGGCCGGCCGGCACCACAGTCAACGTCGACCGGATCGACCCCGTCCACCCCGGCGGAGCGGGATCGGGCACTGGAGACTGCGTACTGCGCCGAGGTGGTCGCGGTGACCTACGAGGCAATGGGGTTGTTGCCGGCGGGGCGGCGTCCGAACTGGTACGACCCGGGGCGGTTCTGGAGTGGGGACGACCTGGGTCTGGCCAACGATGCCAGGCTGGGTTCGGAGATTGAGGTACGTGTACCGCCTCGTTGAGGTTTGACCTGGCCGGTGACCGGCAATTGCCCTTGCCGTGAACGCTCCCACGAATCTCGACACGTTGGCCGACTTCTTCGACCGGTACGGCGTGGCGCTGACCTCCGGCGACCTGCCGGTTCTCGCCGGCTGTTATGCCCTGCCGGGGTTGGTGGTGGCCGACACCTACAGCTTCTCGTTCACGTCACCGGCGGCGGTGGCGTTGTCCTTCGTGGGCGCCGCACCCGACTACCAGGAGCGGGAGCTGATCGCGGCGCATGCGCGGATCGAGGACGTGCAGCCGCTGTCCGCGCTGTTGACGATGGTGGCGGTGGAGTGGGAGTTCCTGGACAGCCGGGGGCAGTCGGTGCCGGGGGAGCGGTATCGCTATCTGCTGCGGACCTCGGACGAGGGGCCGCTCATCTGCACTGTCGTCCGGACGGCCTGACCGAGCGGGAACGTCCGCCGGGGCGGGCCGTTTTCCGTGGCGCGTCGGCCGGTCGGCCGGATCCGTACCCGCCTGGTTTCCGGTCTGGCTGGTGCTGGCTACGCTGTCGCGTCGGTGGGGGACGAGGGGAGACCTGATGGCGGTGCGGCCGGACGGTGCGACGGGGACGCGGGCGGCTCGGGTGTTGGCATCGGTGCCGTGGATCGTGGTGCTGCTCGGTGTGTGTGCGCTGGTGGTGCTCCTGGTGATCGCGCTGCTGTCGTTCCGGACCAGGGAGCGCGACGCCAGACCGCAGGCCGCGCCTCCGGTGTTCCTGCCGACCGTGCCGGCTGCGGCGTCGGCGACCGGTGGGCCGAGTCCGGCTGGTGTGGAGCGGCGTTCGGTGTCGCCTCGGCCGTCGCGCAGCAGTCGGACGCCGTCGCCACGAGCCAGCGTGACCGGCTCCCCGACGCCGGGGCGGACGAGCGCCCCGGCGGTGTCGACGCCCCTGGTGGCGAAGACGGTCAGCGCCCGGTACGAGGTCGGCACGAACGGCCGGGACGGGGACGCGGCGGTGCTGTCGATCGCGAACGAGTCGAGCCGGTCGGTGGACTGGGTGGTGGAGTTGACGTTCGACGACGACCTGTGGGCACTGCGCATTTCTGACGACGAGGGGATCTCGGTGCGGGGGCGCGGCAACGGCGAGTTCGTGTTGCAGGGGACCCGTTCGCTGGACCCGGGTGGTTCGCGGACGCTGCGGCTGCGCCTCGGGTGGGGTGAGTCCGCGGAGCGGCCGCGCCGGTGCACGATCAACGGGATCGACTGCCGGCTCGGCTGAGCTGGTTTCGGGCCGTGGGTGCGGCGGCGGCGCTTCCCGGCCCGCCCGCCGGTCGCTACGCTGCCCGGACGGTCCGCTGAGGGAGGTACATGTCCGGCATGCGTCGCTTCCCGCGACTGTCGCCCGGTCCGGTCGCCATCGTGTCGTCGCCCTGGATCGTCGTGGGCGCTGGTGTCGTCGTGATGGTGGTCCTGCTCTTCGTGGCCCTGGGCACGTACCGGGGGCCTGATCCGGCCCCGGACGGCGCGTCGGCGCCGCCGGCGTTGCCGCTGCCGTCGGCGGAGGCCGCGCCGAGCGAACCCGCACCGGCGTCGTCGCCGGCAGGTGCGTTGCCGGGGTTGTCCGCGCGTGCGAGCGGGTTGCCCCCGAGGGCCGCGACGCCGTCGCCGTCGGTCGCCCCGTCTGTCGGGTCGACGGGTCGGCCGACGGTGACGCGGTCGCCGAGTCGGGCGGCGCAGGTGCAGCCGGCGGTGACTGGCCGGTACCGGGTGGTGCAGAGCTTCGACGGGGGATTCATCGGCGAGGTGTCGATGGTCAACGCGTCGCCCCAGAGCCGTGGTTGGACGGTGCGGCTTGAGTTCTCCGGTGGACGGTTCGTGACCGCCTGGGTGGAGGGCGTTCCGCAGGGGACGGTGCGGCAGTCCGGCGACGGCTTCACGTACGTCAGTGGGGTGGACGTGCGGCCCGGTGGGTCGGTGTCGTTGCGGTTCCACATGGAGCGGACGTCGGGTACGCCGCGGCTGTGCACTGTCGACGGGGTGCGCTGCGGCGGGCTCTGAGCCGCGTTTCCGCAAAGACTCTGCTGTGTTGCGACAGTGTTTGCAAGGTATTGCAGAATGTTTCGGCAAGGGTTAGCGTGCGGCCAATCAGCGACCAGAGGAAGGCGTCGATGACACCCCCGCCGAAACCGCGCACCACCCTGGCCCTCGTCTCCCTGCTCACCTTGACGCTCGTCGGCACCTCGATCGCCGTGCCCCCGGCCGCCGCCGCGGCCCCTCGGACGTCCGCCGGTGTCCCCGTCGCCGTCGGCGGCGCCGCCCAGTGGAGCAACGAACCCTCCGCCGAGGCATTGCTGAAGGCCGGCGACAACTTCGCCCGGGCCGAGCAGTTCTACTTCGTCCTGCCGGACCGGTTCGCCAACGGCGACCCCCGCAACGACCGGGGCGGCCTCACCGGTGACCGGCTGCGGACCGGGCTCGACCCGGCCGACAAGGGCTTCTACCACGGCGGTGACCTCAAGGGCGTCATCGACAAGTTGGACTACATCCAGGGGATGGGCACCACGGCCATCTGGCTCGCCCCGATCTTCAAGAACCGGCCGGTGCAGGGCTCCGGCGACGACGTCTCGGCCGGTTACCACGGCTACTGGATCACCGACTTCACCCAGGTGGACCCGCACTTCGGCACCAACGAGGAGATGAAGCGCCTGGTCAAGCTCGCCCACCAGCGCGGCATCAAGATCTACCTCGACGTGATCGTCAACCACACCGCCGACGTCATCAAGTACGCCGAGGACAAGTACGCGTACGTGGACAAGGCGACCTCGCCGTACACCGACGCGCAGGGGCGGGCGTTCGAGGACCGCAACTACGCTGACGGCAGCCGCGCGTTTCCGCCGGTCGACCAGGAGTCGTTCCCGTACACCCCGACCTTCGCCGAGCCGAAGGACGCGACAGTCAAGGTCCCGGCCTGGCTGAACGACGCCACCATGTACCACAACCGGGGCGACTCCACGTTCGCCGGTGAGAACAGCGAGTACGGCGACTTCTTCGGCCTCGACGACCTGTGGACCGAGCGTCCCGAGGTGGTCCAGGGGCTGACCAGGGCGTACGGGGACTGGATCGGCGCGACCGGCGTCGACGGGTTCCGGCTGGACACCGTGAAGCACGTCAACATGGACTTCTGGCCGCAGTTCAGCCAGGGCATCGAGCGGGCCGCCGAGAAGGCCGGCAAGAAGGACTTCTTCATGTTCGGCGAGGTCTACAGCGCCGACCCGGAGATCAGCTCCAGCTACGTGCGGCAGGGTGGCCTGCCGGCGACCCTCGACTTCGCCTTCCAGGAGGCCGCGCGCGGTTACACCGCCGGTGCCGGCTCGGCGAAGGCGCTCGCCGACGTGTACGCCCGCGACGACCTCTACGCCGCCCGGGACACCGACGCAGGCCGGCTCACCACGTTCCTCGGCAACCACGACATGGGCCGGATCGGGTCGTTCGTCGCCGGTGGTGGCACCGACCCGGCCAGTCACCTGCGCCGCGACCAGCTCGCGCACCAGCTGATGTTCCTGACCCGTGGACAACCGGTCGTCTACTCCGGCGACGAGCAGGGCTTCACCGGCCCCGGTGGGGACAAGGACGCCCGGCAGGACATGTTCGCCTCGAAGACCCCCGATTATCTCGACGACGACCTGCTCGGCACCGACCGCACCCACGCCAGCGACCAGTTCGACACCAGCCACCCGCTGTACCGGACGATCGCCGAGCTGGGCCGGCTGCGCCAGGCGCACCCCGCGCTGCGCGACGGTGTGCAGGTCACCAGGTACGCCGCCGACGGCCCCGGCGTCTTCGCCGCCTCCCGGATCGCCCCCGCGGACCGGACCGAGTACGTCGTGGCGGTGAACAACGCCGACACCGCGCAGACTGTCACAGTGGACACCTGGTCGGCCGGCGCCACCTTCACCGGCATCTACGGCGGCAGCCAGACCGCCACGGCCGGCGCCGACGGCAAGCTGAGCCTGACCGTGCCCCCGCTGTCGGCGGTGGTGCACCGGGCCGGCACGCCCGTCGCGCGCCCGGTCGCCGCGCCGCGCATCACCATCACCAGCCCGGCTCCGGACGCGCTGGTCGCCACCCGGGCCGCCGTCACCGCCCAGGTGACCGGTGACCCGCTCGCCACCGTCACCGTCGCCGCCCGGGTCGCGGGTGGTCGGTGGACGTTGCTGGGCAGCGCCGACCACGCGCCGTACACCGTGCAGCACGACCTGACCGGCCTGGCCGGCGGCACCCGCGTCGAGTACAAGGCGGTGGTCCGCGACGGTCGGGGCCGCACCGCGACCGCCCGGTCCACGGCCATCGTGGGTACGCCGGCACAGGGCAAGTCCCGGGAGTGGGCGGTGGTGCACTACCAACGCCCCGCCGGTGGGTACGACGACTGGAGTTTGTACGCCTGGGGGGACATCGACCCGGCGTACGTCACCGAGTGGCCCAAGGGGCAGCCGTTCGCCGGGGAGGACGCCTACGGCCGGTTCGCCTGGGTGAAACTCAAGCCGGGCGCGAAGTCCGTGGGTTTCGTGGTGGTCGACTCCGACGGCAACAAGGACGTCGCCCAGGACCGCAGCGTCGACGTCACGGCAACCGGCGAGGTCTGGCTCAAACAGGGTGACCCGGTGGTCTACCCGAGCAGGCAGGCGGCCACCGGTGAACCGGATCCGGCGGTCGAGGACGGCACCGCGGTGATCCACTATCGGAGGGCCGACGGCAACTACGACGGCTGGGGCCTGCACCTGTGGGACGGCGCGGCCAACCCGACCGAGTGGTCCGCGCCGCTGAAGCCCACAAGCACTGACGCGTTCGGGGCGGTGTTCCGGGTGCCGCTGGCCCCCGGCGCGACCGGGCTGAACTACGTCATCCACCAGGGCGACACCAAGGATCTGCCCGACGACCAGCGGCTCGACTTCGCCAGCGCGGGCCGGGAGGTGTGGCTGCTCGCCGCCACGCCGGGCCGGTTACTGCCGTCCACGGCGACCAGCGTCAACGCGGACACCGACATCAGCAAGCAGAAGGCGCACTGGATCGACCGGTCCACGGTGGCGTGGCAGACCCCGCCGACCGACGGCAGGACGTACGCGCTCGTCGTCGCGCCCGAGGGCGGGGTCGGCGTGGTCGACGGGGAACTGACCGGGACGTACACCACGTTGCCGTTGCGGGCGCAGCGCAACGGGCTCACCGAGGCCCAGCGCACGACGTTCCCGCACCTGTGGTCGTACCGTAGCTTCGCGCTGGACCGGGGCGACCTGGCCAAGGTCCCGGCGGCGCTGCGGGGGCAGGTGCTGGTGACCGAGCGCGACGCGGAGGGTGCCCTGCTCGCGGCGACCGGCGTGCAGATCCCCGGCGTTCTCGACGACGTGTACGCGCGGGCCACCGACGCCACCCTCGGGCCGACGTTCGCGGGCCGGACGCCGAGCGTCGCGCTGTGGGCGCCGACCGCGCGCACCGTGGCGTTGCAGGTGTTCGACTCGCCCACCGCCGCGCCGAGGACCGTGCCGATGCGCCGCGACGACCGCACCGGTGTCTGGTCGGCGCGCGGCAACCAGAGTTGGGTCGGCAAGTACTACCGGTACCAGGTGCGGGCGTGGCAGCCGGCGGTGCAGAAGATGGTCACCGCGTCGGTGACCGACCCGTACTCGGTGGCTCTCGCCGCGGACTCCACGCACAGCCTGCTGGTCGACCTGAACGATGCGGCGCTGGCCCCGGCGGGTTGGCGGACGCTGCGCAAACCGGCGCCGGTGCCCCCGGCGAAGGCGCAGATCTCCGAACTGTCGGTACGCGACTTCTCCATCGCCGACGAGACCGTGCCGGCCGAGCGGCGGGGAACGTTCCTCGCCTTCACCGACCCGAAGACCGCCGGGATGACCCACCTGAAGGCGCTTGGTGACGCCGGTGTCACCCACCTGCACCTGCTGCCGGCGTTCGACTTCGCGACGATCCCGGAGAAGCGGGCCGACCAGCGGCAGCCCGCCTGCGACCTGGCGGCGCTCCCGCCGGACTCCGCGGAACAGCAGAAGTGCGTGGCGGCGGTCGCCGAAACCGACGGCTACAACTGGGGGTACGACCCGCTGCACTACACCGTCCCGGAGGGCGGCTACGCCGTCGACCCGGCCGGTGCGGCGCGGACCACCGAGTTCCGGCGGATGGTCGCCGGGGTGAACGGCGCCGGGCTGCGGGTGGTGATGGACGTGGTCTACAACCACACCTCGGCCGCCGGTGTCGACGACAAGTCGGTGCTCGACCAGGTCGTGCCCGGCTACTACCACCGGTTGTTGGAGGACGGCACGGTTGCCAATTCGACCTGCTGCGCCAACACCGCGCCCGAGCACGCCATGATGGGCAAGCTGGTCGTCGACTCACTGGTGACCTGGGCAAAGCAGTACAAGGTGGACGGTTTCCGGTTCGACCTGATGGGTCACCACCCGAAGGCGAACATCCTCGCCGTCCGCAGCGCCCTGGACCGGCTGACCGTCGCCCGCGACGGCGTCGACGGCAAGGCGATCATGCTCTACGGCGAGGGCTGGAACTTCGGCGAGGTCGCGGGCGACGCCCGTTTCGTCCAGGCCACCCAGGCCAACATGGCCGGCACCGGCATCGGCACCTTCAACGACCGGCTGCGCGACGCGGTACGCGGCGGCGGACCGTTCGACACCAACCCCCGCGTGCAGGGCTTCGCGTCCGGGCTCTACACCGACCCGAACGGCGACGCGGTCAACGGGTCGGCGGCGGAGCAGAAGGCGCGCCTGCTGCACGCCCATGACCTGATCAAGGTGGGGCTCACCGGCAACCTGCGCGGGTACCGGTTCACCGACACCGCCGGACGGCAGGTCACCGGCGCGCAGGTGGACTACAACGGCTCCCCGGCCGGCTACACCGCCGCTCCGGGGGAGGCCGTCACCTACGTCGACGCGCACGACAACGAGATCCTGTACGACGCGCTGGCCTACAAACTGCCGCAGGCCACCTCGGCGACCGACCGCTCCCGCATGCAGGTGCTGGCGCTGGGCACCGTGGTGCTGGGGCAGGGCATCGGGTTCGTCACCGCGGGCACCGAACGGCTGCGGTCGAAGTCACTGGACCGCAACTCGTACAACTCCGGAGACTGGTTCAACCAGATCCGGTGGGGCTGCGAGCGGGGCAACGGGTTCGGCGCCGGTCTGCCGCCCGCGCAGGACAACGAGGACAAGTGGTCGTACGCCAAGCCCCTGCTGGCGGACCCGGCGCTGGTGCCGGACTGCGCGGCCATCAACACCACCGACGCCCGGTACGCCGAGCTGCTGCGCATCCGGGCGTCGTCGCCGGTGTTCGGGCTGGCCACCGCCGAGCAGGTGCAGCGGCGGGTGGCATTCCCGTTGTCCGGGGAGCAGGAGACGCCCGGCGTGCTGACCATGACGCTCGACGCCCGGGGGCTGGGCGGGTCGTGGAAGTCGCTGACCGTCGTCTTCAACAGCACCCCGGAGACGGCGAAGCAGACGGTGACCGACCTGCGCGGTGCGAACGTGGCACTGCACCCGGTGCTGGTCGACTCGGCCGATCCGGTGCTGCGTACCGCCTCGTTCGACCGGACGGCCGGCACGTTCAGCGTCCCGGCGCGCAGCGTGGCGGTGTTCGTTCAGAAGTAGTGACGTGAACGTGAAACGGCCCCCTTCCGCGTGGTGCGGAAGGGGGCCGGTCCGGTCCGTTGTGCTGGAGTTGTGCTGTCACCCGAGGGTGCTGTGCCCTCGTCACCCGAGGGTGATCAGGCGAAGCAGTTCTCGATGGTGCCGCCCGGGATGGCCAGGCAGTTGGTCGGACGGTTGGCGGTGATGGCGGACTTCTCGTCCACGTTCACCTCTCCGAAGAAGCTGAAGACACCGCCCGGCTCGAAGGTGGAGAAGTTGTGGGCGACCTTCGTCTTCGACAGGTTGACCTGGCCGAAGATGTTGAAGATGCCGCCGCCGACCCCGATCGGGCCGATGGCCCGGTTGCCGACGACCTCGCTGTCGCGCAGCGTGGTGACGCTGTCGGCGTTGAACAACCCGCCGCCGAAGAAGCCGGCGGTGTTGTCCTTGATGCTGCTCTTCTCGAACGTGACCGCGCTGTCGAAGGCGATGGCCACACCGCCACCGACGCCGGCGGTGCTGTTCTTCTCGACCGAGACGTTGTGCAGGTTCAGCTGGCTGTCCGCCGCCGCGATACCGCCACCGGCGAGAACCGCGGTGTTCGAGACGAACTTGGTCTCGTACGCCGTGGTGTTGCCCTCGATGTCGAGGAGGCCACCGCCGAAGCCGAGCGTCTCGTTGTCCTTGATCTCGGCCTTCTTGAGCTCGACCGTCCCGCCGTCGACGTCGTCGGTGAAGATCCGCGCGGCGCCGTTCGAGATACCGCCACCACCGATGACGGCGGTGTTGTCGGTGATCTTCGACTCTTCGACCTTGAGCAGGCCGGCGTTGAAGACACCACCACCGAAGAAGAAGGCGGTGTTACGGGCGACGGTGCTGTGCCAGATCTTCGTGGTACCGAAGTTGGCCACGCCGCCGCCGTTGTTGCCCGACTGGTTGAGGACGACCTCGGACTCCAGGATCTCGGCGGTGCCGCCCGGCTGGACCAGGATGCCGGCACCGTCGGTGTCTTCCGGCTGCTCGACGAGCGGCGTGACAACGCCCCCCTGAGCGGCCGGCGCGGCCTTGAGCGTGGCCTTCGGCGCGGCCTTGAGCGCCGCCTTCGGGTTGGCCTGCCGCGTGGTGAGCGCCTGGTTCAGCGGGACGCCGGCCTTCACCTGCGCGGCGAGCGCCTCGGAGTCCGAGTAGGCCGCCCAGACCGCCGCCGGCTCGATGGGCAGGTACCGCTCGAGGGTCTGGCCGCCCTTGATGGTCAGGCCCTTGATGGTGAGGTGCCCGCCGCTGCCGACGTTGAGGATCCGGAAGTAGTCGGCCGTGGCGTCGCGGACGATCGTGGTGTGCTCGCCCTTGAGCGTGATCCGCTCGGTGATCACCGGCAGGCCGTTGCCCTCGTAGTCGTTGCGGGTCAGGTTGTAGGTGCAGCCCTTGGCCAGCTCCAGCACGCCGCCGTGCTTGTTGTTGGCGAACACGATGGCCTGGATCAGCTTGTCGGTGTCGCAGGGCACCTCCTTCCCGCGCTCGTGGTCCTTGTCTTTGTCCTTGTCCTTGTCTCGGTCCTTGTCCTTGTCCCAGTCGCGCGCCTCGTCACCCCGCTGGTCACCGTCCTTGCTGACCTGCGCGGTGTTCCAGTTCAGGCCGACGGCTCCGGCGCTGCCCGCGACGCCAACCGCCGCGAGACTGATCACGCCCGTCAAACCGGCTACGCCACTGGCGAGCCAGAGCTTGCGGCGGCGCTTGGCCGTCGCCCGCCCGGAGGCTTCGTTGTTCGTTAGGTAGTTGGACATCGGAGCTCTCTGCCCTCTCCTCGTACCAGACAGGGTCGCCGCCGTCAGACGGGCGTCCCCTGCTACAAATCGGTTGTAGCTCCCAAAACCACCGTATGAGAAGGTTCCTCGCCTCGCGGGCTTATCCGAAAGAAGCCCACATTAGGTTCATGTTGCGTCGGGAGGGGTCCGTACGGACACACCACCGCCCAAGCCGACCGACGGGCCCGTGACCTGCCCAAATGGGTACGCCCCTCCGAACCGTGACCGGCTCGGAGGGGCGCGCCCTCTATGTGGTTCAGCCCCACCCGATCAGGCGAAGCAGTCCGGAACGTTGAAGCAGTTGGTCGGGCGGTTGGCGGTGACCGCCGACTCGTCGTCCAGCGTCACCGTGCCGCCGAGGCTGTTGAAGATTCCCCCCGGCGCGAGGGTGGAGAAGTTGTGCGCCACCTTGGTCCGGTGGAGCGTCACCTCGCTCCCCTCGGTGTTGAAGATGCCGCCGCCGCGGGCGAACGGACCGACGGCCCGGTTACCCACCACCTCGCTGTCGCGCAACGTGGTGACGCTGTCCTCGTTGTAGAGGCCGGCGCCGAAGAACCCGGCGGTGTTGTCGTTGATCCTGCTGTTCTCGATCGTCGCGACGCTGTCGAAGGTGACCGCCACACCGCCACCCACACCGGCGGTGCTGTTGCTGACCACCGTGGCGTCCTTGAGGGTGAGCTGGCTGTCGGCCACGGCCACGCCGCCGCCCGCGAGGACCGCGGTGTTCCCGCTGACCGTCGTGTAGTGCAGGGTCGTGGTGCCTTCGACGTCCAGCACGCCACCGCCGAAGCCGAGCGTCTCGTTGTCGGTGATCTCGCTCTTGTAGACCCAGACCGAGCCACCGTCGACGCTGTCGGTGAAGATCCCGGCCGCGCCGTTGGCGATACCGCCGCCGCCGATGATCCCGGTGTTGTCCTTCACCTTCGACTCGTCGACCTGGAGCACCCCGGCGTTGAAGATGCCGCCGCCGAAGAAGAAGGCCGTGTTGTGCGCCACCGTCGTCTTGCTGAGCCTGGTGCTGCCGAAGTTGGCCAGGCCGCCGCCGTTGCCACCGGACTGGTTGTAGAGCAACTCGCTGTCCAGGATCTCCGCGCGACCACCGGGCTGCACCAGCACCCCCGCGCCGTCGGTGAACCCTGGCTGCTCGACCAGAGGCACCGCAGTCCCGGCCCCCGCCGGCTTTGCCTCCGCGGCGATCGGCTTGGCGGCTGCCGCCTTCGCCGTCGCTTTCGCTGCGGGCTTGGCTGCGGGCTTCGCTGCCGCTGTCGCTCCGGGCTTGGCTCCGGCCTTGGCCGCCGTTGTTGCCGCGGGCTTGGCTGCCGTTGTCGCTGCCGGCTTCGCCGCCGTTGTGGCTGCCGGCTTCGCTGCCGGGCCGGCCACGGTGGACCGGACCAGGGCCGAGTACGGCGCCCAGACCGTCGCGGGGTCGGCGGCCATCGAGGACTGAAGGGTCTGACCACCCCTGATGCTCAGACCCTTGAGGGTGAGGTGCCCCCCGGGGCCGACGTTGAGGATCCGGAAGTAGTCGGCGGTGGCCTCACGGCCGATGGTCGTGTGCTCGCCCTTCAGGGTGATGGGCTGGGTGATCACCGGCAGGCCGTTGCCGTCCTGGTTGCGGGTCAGGGTGTAGGTGCAGCCCTTGGCCAACTCCAGTACGCCGCCATCTTCGTTGTTCGCGAACGTGATGGCCTGGATCAGCTTGTCCGTGTCGCAGGGGACCTGCTTGGTGCGGTCCTTCTCGTCGCGCTTGTCGTCCTGGCGCTTGTCGTCCTTGCCGGACCGGTCGTCGAAGCCGCTCCAGTCGTCGCCGCTCCACTCGTCGTCCCGAGCGTCGGCTTCCTTGGTGCCGCCTTCGTCCGCGCCGCCAGCGTCGCTGACGTTCTGCCGGTTGGTCGACGGCTGCGCGTCGGAGACCTGGTCGGATTTGGGCTTGTCATCCCTGGCGGCCACGCCGCCCAGGGCCGCCAGACCGACCACACCGGTCAGCCCGGCCACGCCGGCGACCCACAGCGCCCGCCGTCGTCGTGCCGGCGGAGCTGTCGAGGCCCCGCCGTCGGTACTCGTTACGTCGTTGGACATCAGAGCCTTCCGCCCTTTCCTGCTACCAGACGGGGTCGCACCGCCTGAGGCGCCACGACCAGCTACAAATCGGTTGCAGCCTCTGATCCCCACCGTATGAGAACCATCTTCGCGATGCGGACGTATCCGAGATAACCCCGCATTCGGCGCAGGTCGGATGACGGCGGGCAAGCGGTCCGGGTTGGTGAAAAGGGTGTGAGCAGCGCAAACGCCGACTCGGGCGGGTGAATGTCACCACCGTCGCGGGAACGGACGTTGCCCACCTGGCCTGCGTGCCGCCCGCCGTCCATGCGGCAGGCGCGCCGAGGGGTTGATCCACTCGGGTTCACGGAAGACGCGGGGTCCGTGTGCCCTGGACAGCCCGGTTTCCGTGAAGGCGAGTGGATCACGAGAGGTGAGTCTGGGTCGGGCGGCGCCGGGACCGGCGCTCGGCCCGGGCCGGAGGGCCTGGTCGACAAGGGCACACCGGCGCGCCCGGGCCGGAGGGCCTGGTCGACGACGGCACACCGGCGCCGCCGGGCCGTTGGTCGGCTGGCGGCGACGCCGGTGCGTGAGGGCTGGTGCGTGAGGGCTGGTGCGGTGGTCAGCCGGGCAGGCGGGGGCCCGCCTCGCGCTGCTCGGCCAGCCAGGTCTCCACCTCGTCGGAGGTGCGCGGCAGCCCGGCGGAGAGGTTCACCGCGCCGGTCGAGGTGACCAGCACGTCGTCCTCGATCCGGATGCCCACGCCGCGCAGCTCGGCGGGGACCAGCTCGTCCTCCGGCTGGAAGTACAGCCCCGGCTCGACGGTGAGGACGTAGCCCTCGCCGAGCGCGCCGTCGCGGTACGTCTCCTTGCGGGCGTTCGAGCAGTCGTGCACGTCGATGCCGAGCATGTGGCCGAAGCCGTGCAGCGTCCACCGCCGGTAGACCGTCGACTTCTCGTCCATCGCCTCGTCCACGCTCACCGGCAGCAGACCCAGCTCGGACAGGCCCTCGGCGAGCACCCGCATGCAGGTCAGGTGGACGTCCTTGAACTTCACCCCGGGGCGGATGGCCTCGATGCCGGCCTGCTGCGAGGCGTACACGATGTCGTAGACCTGGCGTTGCAGGGCGGTGAACCGCCCGCTCACCGGCAGCACCCGGGTCACGTCGGCGGTGTAGAGGTTTCGGCCCTCGACACCCATGTCCATCAGCAGCAGGTCACCCGGTCGGGTGGCGCCGTGGTTGTGCACCCAGTGCAGGATCGTGGCGTGCTCGCCGGCGCCGACGATCGAGCTGTACCCGACGTCGTTGCCGTCGTGCCGGGCCCGCAGCGCGAAGACACCTTCCAGGAGGCGCTCGGAGACCGCGCGGTCCGCCGGGAGGATCCGGGCGACGTCCTCGAAGCCGCGTACGGTGGCGTCGATAGCGTCCTGGAGTTGGCTGATCTCCCACTCGTCCTTGACCAGCTTCATCTCCGAGATGGCGATCGCCAGCTCCCGGTCGCGGGCCGGCTGCCCCTGGGCGCGCGGGCCGTCGTAGGCGCGGACGGCCGCGTCCACCTGGGCGTCGAAGCCGCGCAACACCCGGGTACGCCCCGGCGCCAGGTCGGCGAGAGTCGCCTCCAGGCCGGTCAGGTCGGCGGTGGGCAGGCCCAGCTCGGTCGACTTCTCGCTGAGCGTGTGCCGCCGGCCCACCCACAGCTCGCCGTTGCGGCTGCGGAAGAACTCGTCGGTCTCCCGGGACGATCGGGGTCGCATGTACAGCGTCGCGTCGTGCCCTGAGCCGTTCGGGCGCAGCACCAGCACGCTGTCGGCGTCGTGGTCGCCGGTCAGGTAGGCGAAGTCACTGCCCGGCCGGAACGGGTGGTCCGTGTCATTGGCGCGGACCTTTTCGGTGCCGGTGGGGATGACCAGTGTCTCGCCGGGGAAGGCCGCGGAGAGCGCGGCACGCCTCTTGGCGTAGTTGGGCGTCTCCGGCCGGGGCGCCACGGGGAGCGCGGTGTCGCTCCAGCCCTGCCGCATGAAGGACAGGAAGGCCTCCGGGAAGTCCGGATCGTGCGATTCCGTGCCGTCCGTCGGCGTACCGTCGGTTTGTCCCTCGGTCATTGCGCCGCTCCCTCCGCTTCGTTGCTGATCCCGACGGTACCGCGCGCCCGGTTCGTGGCGACGCCCCCGGCGGGCGGATCGACGGACGGCTGCGACGGGCCGACAGCGCGCGTGGAAAGATGACCACCATGTGCGGACTTCTGGCCTTCTTCAGCGCGAACGGTAACGCCGCCGCGCATCGCGACCACATCGCCGGAGCGTTGGAATGCCTGCACCACCGCGGCCCCGACGAGACCGGGGTCGAGGTGGTCGGCGACGCTTCCGGCCGGTACGCGGACGGCGTGTTCGCCCACAAGCGGCTGGCCATCATCGACGTCGCGTCGAGTCACGAGCCGCTGCCCTACGCGAACGGCCGTTACCTGCTCACCTTCAATGGTGAGATCTACAACTACATCGAGCTGCGCGAGGAGTTGATCAGGAACTTCGGCGCGCAGTTCGCCACCGCCGGCGACGGCGAGGTGATCGTGGCGGGCTACCACTTCTGGGGCGAGCAGGTGCTCACCCGGCTGCGGGGGATGTTCGCCTTCGTCATCTGGGACCGGCAGGAGCGGCGCGCGTTCGGTGCCCGCGACTACTTCGGCATCAAGCCCATGCACTACCTGGAGACCGCCGACGGCCTCTACCTGGCGTCGGAGAAGAAGGCGCTGCTGCCGTTCGCGCACAGCAACTACCAGGGCGATGCGGGCGTCGACACGGCCAACCTGAGCCATTACCTGACGCTGCAGTACGTCCCGGAGCCCGGCACCCTGCACAAGGGCATCAGCCGGATCGGCTCGGGGGAATACCTGAACTGGACGCCGGGTGGGCGCATCGACGTGCGTAGGTGGTACAGGCCGGTGTTCCGGCCGGCGCCGGTCGACGACGAGCAGAAGCTCTACCACGAGATCCGGGAGACGCTGCGGGAGAGCGTGCGCATGCACATGCGCTCCGACGTGCCGGTCGGCTCGTTCCTGTCCAGTGGCATCGACTCGACAGCGGTGGTGGCGCTGGCTCGGGAGTTCAACCCGAACATCCTCACGTTCACCGTCGGCTACGACGTACCGGGGTATTCGGAGATCGACGTCGCCCAGGAGTCGGCGCGGCACCTGGACGTCACCACCATCCCCACCAAGATCGGTCCGCAGGACATGATCGACGCGCTGCCGAAGATCGTCTGGCACCTGGACGACCCGGTGGCCGACCCGGCGCTGGTGCCGCTCTACTTCGTGGCCAAGAAGGCCGCCGAGCACGTCACTGTGGTGCTCTCCGGTGAGGGCGCCGACGAGTTCTTCGGCGGCTACACGATCTACCGCGAGCCGCTGTCGCTGGGGACCGTCAACGGCCTGCCCGGCGGGGTGCAGAAGGGCCTGCGCGCGGTCTCCAAGGCGATCCCGCAGGGCGTCAAGGGCAAGAGCTTCCTGGAGCGTGGCACCACCCCGATCGAGGAGCGCTACTACGGCAACGCCCGGATGTTCACCGAGGAGGAGAAGCAGCACCTGATGCGCCGCTACGACCCCTCGGTGCGCTACACCGACGTCACCGCCCCGATCTACGCCGAGTGCACCGAGCTGGACGACGTCACCAAGATGCAGTACGTCGACCTCTACACCTGGCTGCGCGGCGACATCCTGGTCAAGGCCGACCGGATCTCGATGTCGCACTCGCTGGAGGTGCGGGTGCCGTTCCTCGACCGCGAGGTGTTCGACGTCGCGGCGAAGATCCCGGTGGACCTGAAGCTGCCGCCGCGTTCCGACGCGACGAAGTACGCGATGCGCCAGGCGTTGCAGGGTGTTGTGCCGCCGGCCATCGTCAACCGCAAGAAGCTGGGCTTCCCGACCCCGACCCGGGTGTGGCTGCGCGGCGAGATGTACGAGTGGGCCCGGCACGTGCTGAGCACCTCGGGCGCGGGCGACCTGCTCGACCTGTCGTACGCGCTGCGGTTGCTCGACGAGCACAAGCGGGAGGAGGCCGACCACTCCCGCAAGGTGTGGACGGTGCTGATCTTCTGCATCTGGCATGCGATCTTCGTGGCGAAGACCCTCGACCCGGGCATCCAGCGAAACCAGTCCGCCCTGCTCACGAAGCCGGTGGTGGGCTCCATGGTCCGCTGACCCTGGCCCGACCCTGTTGATCAAGAGGTTTGCGTCATCCGGAGCGGTTCCGGTGACGCAAACCTCTTGATCATTTCAGGGGGTGGTGGTAGTGGGTTTGGGGGTTAGCGGCGGGCGCAGGTGACTGTGGGGAGGCCGTTCGTTCCTGTGGTGCTGCCCAGGAAGCCGAACGTCGTGGTGCCTTCCGGTGCGACAGTGCCGTTGTAGGCCACATTTGTCGCCGTCACCGACGAGCCGGACGACGTCTGTGTCGCGCCCCAGATCTGACTGATCGACTGCCCGTTGGGCCAGGTCCAGCTCGCGGTCCAGCCGTTGAACGGCGTACTGCCGTGGTTCATGATCGTGACTTCGCCCTGGAAGCCACCCTGCCAGGCGCTGCTCACCTTGTAGACGGCCATGCAGTCGCCACCCGCCGGCGGCGGGGTGGTCGTCGGCGGCGGGTCGGTCGGCCCGGGCGTCGGGGTGGTCGGCGTCGGGGTCGGCGTCGAGCCGCCGCCCTTCACGCCGGTCACCTGGCCGTTGCCGCCGTCGAAGACGACGTCGGAGCAGCCGAAGAAGTTCTCCTGCGAGTCCGAGCGGACCCAGCGGGAGTAGATGATGTGCTGGCCGCTCTTGCCCGACGGCAGGTTGCCGCTGAAGTAGTAGTGCCCCTCGTTGGTGCCGACCGACCCGCGCTGCGGCGGGTTGGTCACCGTGAGGAACGGCTCCTCCAGGTCACTCCAGGCCAGCGCCCTGGTCGGGCTCCAGCTGTTCTTGGTCACGTAGAAGTAGAACGTGCCCGGGTGGTGTGCCCAGTTGCTGTAGCGGAAGTCCAGCCGTGCCCCGGCGGTCAGGTGGGTCAGCGGCCAGTCGGTGCGGGCCAGGTCGAAGCCGCGGTAACCGGAGTTGCCGCCGCTGCAGAGCTGCCCGTCCGGGATGAAGCCGGTGGTCCGGCCACCGGCGTCGGAGCGCAGCACGCTGAACCAGTTGTAGAGCGAGTTCGCCCCGCTCTGCGCCACGGCAGCGGAACACGCGGGGTTGGTCGGCGTGATCTGACCGGTCGAACTGAGGCCGTCCTGCCAGCACAGGTAGGTCCGGCTGCCCGGGGTCATCGCCGTGCCGTGCGCGGCGGCCGGTTGTGGACTGGACGCCAGGGCGACGGCGCCCAGCGCGAGGGTCAGGGCCGCGGTGAGCAGTGCGGCCGTACGGGAACGGTTCACGGGTTCTCCTGACTCGCGAGGCGCGCAGCCCAGGCCGCCCCGCCGAAATCGGGTGGGATGTGGCGTGATCGCACCGCTGTCGTGCGCGGTGCGACGGTCACGGCGACCTGCCCCGGCGGGAATCGGCCGGTGGACGTGCGCCGTCGACGGTCCTGTCCTGGACCGTTGCCCTCGCGTCTGACGAACCCGGCAACCGGTGGTGCCGCAGCCCTCGCACCGCCCGGTACGCGTCATCCCATCACGCCCCGCCGCCACAATGCAATAGTCGTTCCTCGATGCATCAAAAGACCCGTCGGCGGTCGGTGCACGCCATATCCTGCGTACGGAAACGACGTGACGGAGAGGCGGCAGCGGGTGCCGGACGTGTTCGACGAGGCACACCGCCGTTGCCACGCCGGCGAGCCGGTCGCCCTGGCCACCGTCGTGGCCACCTGGCACTCCGCGCCGCAGCCGCCCGGCGCGACCATGCTGGTCGCGGCCGACGGCACTGTCACCGGCAGCGTGTCCGGCGGCTGCGTCGAGGCGGATCTCTACGAACGGGCCCGCCGGGTGCTCGCCACCGGAGCACCCGAGCTGATCCGGTACGGAATCAGCGACGACGACGCGTACGCGGTGGGCCTGACCTGCGGCGGTGTCCTCGACGTGTTCGTGGAGCGCGTCGACCCCGGTGCCCTGCCCGGGCTGGACGCGGTCGCCGCCGCCCGCCGGGCCGCCCAACCGGCGGCGGTGGTCACCTGCGTGGCGGCCGATGCCGGCGGCGCACTGGCCGATGCCGAGAACCCACTGGGCGGCAACTCTCCGGGCACGCAGCCAACCGATCCGGCCCGGCGACTTGGCCGGCGGCTGGTGCTGGCCGGCGGCCAGCACCCGATCGGTTCGCTCGGCGACGATCGGCTCGACGACGCCGCCAGCGCCGACGCCCTCGGACTGCTCGCCGCCGGGCACAGCGGGATGCTCCGGTACGGATACTCCGGGCAGCGCCGGGGCTCCGGCGTCAGCCTCTTCGTGACCGCGTACGCCACCCCGCCTCGGATGATCGTCTTCGGGGCCATCGACTTCGCCGCTGCCGTCGCCCGGATCGGCGCGTTCCTCGGCTACCGGGTCACCGTCTGCGACGCCCGGCCGGTCTTCACCACCGTGCGACGCTTCCCCGAGGCGGACGAGGTGGTGGTGCAGTGGCCGCACCGCTACCTGCGTACCGAGGTGGACGCCGGTCGGGTCGACGAGCGGACGGTGGTGTGCGTGCTCACCCACGACCCGAGGTTCGACGTGCCGCTGCTGGAGTTGGCGCTGCGCCACCCGCTGGCGTACGTCGGCGCGATGGGCTCGCGCCGCACCCACGACGACCGGCTCAAGCTGCTGGGCGAGGCAGGGCTCACCGAGGCGCAGCTCGCCCGGCTCGCCTCGCCGATCGGGTTGGACCTCGGTGGTCGTACACCCGAGGAGACCGCGGTGAGTGTGGCCGCGCAGATCGTCGCGGCCCGGTGGGGCGGCACCGGCCGCCCACTGGCGGCGCTCGACGGGCCGATCCACCGGCCGGGGTAGCCGTTGCGTCGCCTTCGCCGCCCGCCGGGTGGCCCGCTGTGCCAGCCTGATGCCACGGCGGTCGGCCCGGCGGACGACGCCCGGTGGCGGTTGGCGACGACGAGAGGATCGGCATGGGATACGCGGTGGTGCTCGGCGAGGCGCTCGTCGACCTGCTCGACAGCGAGTGTGACGGGGAGCGCGTCTACCGGCAGGCGATCGGCGGTGGGCCGCTCAACGTCGCAGTGGGCGTGGCCCGCCTCGGTGGCGCGGCGCAGTTCGTCGGCTCGCTCGGCGACGACGTGCTGGGCGGTCGGATCCGCACCTTCCTGAACGCTGTCGACGTCGGGGTGGCCGGCGCGGTCACGGTGGCGGCGCCGACCACTCTCGCGGTGGTCACGTACGCCGGACCGGAACCCGACTTCCGCTTCTACGGCGAGCCGGTCTCCTACGGTCTGCTCGGCCCCGACGACCTGGATCTCGCGCAGTTGGAGGGCGCGGACGTGCTCTACTGCGGCTCCATCGTGCTGCTGCAACCCCGCACGCTCGCCGCCGCCCGACACGCCTGGTCGCTCGCCACCGGTCTGCGGGTCCTCGATCCGAACGTGCGTCCCCGGCTGTTGGACGGGCCGGCCGCGCTGGAAGGGTTGCGCGAGGTGGTGGCCGAGTTCGCCGCCGGCGCGCACCTGGTCAAGCTGAGTGCCGCCGACGCCGGGCTGCTCTACCCGGGTGAACCGGTCGAGGGGGTGGCGGCGTACCTGCGTGAGTTGGGCGCCGCCACGGTGGTGGTGACCCTCGGCGCGGCCGGCGCGGTGCTGGCCGCTGCCGACGCCGACCCGGTGAGGGTGCCGGCCCCCAAGGTCGACGCGATCGACGCCACCGGTGCCGGTGACTCGGTGATGGCCGCGCTGATCGCCGACCTGCTCGTCGGCGGCGAACCGGACTCCCCGGCAGGCTGGGTCGAACGGGTCGCGTTCGCACTGCGGGTGGCGGGCCTGGTCTGCGAATCACCCGGCGGCGCCACCGCCATGCCCACCCGCGCCGACGTCGAACGCCGCTTCCCGAGCCGGGCCTCGCCGTCGATTTTTTGAGCTAGGCCTCGCCGTCGAGCTCGCGGTAGCCGCGCCGGGCGGCGATCAGGGCGGCGCGCGCACCGAAGGGAGCCTCGGCGGCCACCCGCTCCGGAGGCGCGCTGCCGGTGTGCGCGGCCCGGATCAGCCAGGCCAGCTTCGCCAGCTCGGCGTGCTGGGCGCGGACGAAATCGACGTCCACCGGGTCGCCGTGGCCCGGCACCACCACCGTGCGCGCGGTCGTCAGCCGCAGCAGGTCCGCGACCGCGTCCGGCCACCGCAGAGGGTACGAGTCCTCGAAGGCGGGCGGGCCACTCTGCTCCACCAGGTCCCCGGCGATCAACACGTCGGCGTCCGGCACGTGCACCACCAGGTCGGCCTCGGTGTGCCCCCGCCCCGGGTGCCGCAGCAGCACCCGCCGGCCACCCAGGTCGAGTGCCGTCTCCGTCTGCACGGTGTGCGTCGGGGCGAGCAGCGGGGTTTCGGCCAGCTCGGCGGCCAGCGCCGGGTGCTCCGTGCGCACCTCTTCGTACGCCTCCCGACGCAGCCGCTCCGGGTCCTGGCGCAGGGCGGCGGCGGCCAGCTCGTGCGCGTACACCGGACGGGGTGGGTCGCCGGCCAGGACGGCGTTGCCGAAGCAGTGGTCGTAGTGGTGGTGGGTGTTGACCAGCGTCAACGGGCGGTCAGTGACCGCCCGGACGGCGGCGGCCAGGTCGGTGGCCTGGGCGGCCGACGACAGAGTGTCCACCAGGAGGGCCTCGTCGTCGCCCACGACCAGGGTGACGTTGACCCGCAGCAGCGGCTCGGCCAGCACGTGCACCCGGTCGGCGACCTCGACGAAACCGGCGTTCACGACGCACGCCCGGCGCGCTCGACGAAACGTTGCCGGTCCACCATGATCCGGTCCACCCGGCCCCGGGCCACCGTCTGGTCACCGTCGCTGACCGTGACCTCGAACGACAACCGGCGACCGTCGACGGTCGCCAACAGCGCCTGCGCCCGGACCGTCCGACCGACCACGGTCGGCGCCAGATGCTCCAGCTCGACCCGGGTGCCCACTGTCGTCGACCCGGGGGGCATCTCGACAGCCGTCGCCGCGACGGTGGCCGCCTCGGCCAGCGCGAGCACCCGGGGAGTGCCCAGCACCGGCACGTCCCCGGAACCGACCGCCTGGGCGGTGTCCGCGTCGGTGACGGTCAACTCGACCTGGGCGGTCAGACCCGGCGCGAAGGCCGGCTCGGGCTGCTCCTGCATGGTCGTCAGCCTAGGTGCTCGCCGAGCCCGCCGAGCACCCGCCCGGATATCCCGCCGGGCCCCTGCCCGGGCATCCGGCGTCGACCGCCGCCCACCTGTGCACGGCTTCGCCGGGTGGTCCCCGTCGGTCGATGCCGCGACCGTCGTTAACCTTGACGACGATGGCCGTCGTGACTGACCCCCAGCCCCCCGCCCGGACCGACCCGCCCGCGTCCCCGGACGGGGGTCGTCGTCGTGTCGTCGCGATGACCGTCTGGGCGGTCACCTTCGTGGCCGCGTGGCTGGCCATCGGGCTGCCCACCGACCCCGCGTACGCCTTCGTCTGGATCTGGCTCGCGACCATCGCCTGGAACAGCGACCGGCCGTGGCGCAGCCACCTGCGCTTCGCCCGGGACTGGGTGCCGGTGGTGCTGCTGTTCGTCGTGTACAACCTGTCACGCGGGTTCGCCGACAACGGGGCCACCCCGCACGCGATGGAGCTGATCGTCGCCGACCGGTTCATGTTCGGCTGGGCCACCGGCGGCGAGGTGCCGACCGTCTGGTTGCAGCAGCACCTCTACCACCCGCAGGTGCACTGGTGGGACGTCGCGGCGAGCTGGGTGTACTTCTCGCACTTCGTGGTGGCGTTGGCCGCCGCCGCGGTGCTCTGGCTACGCGACCGGCACCGCTGGGCTGCATACATGCGGCGTTGGGGCTTCCTCTGCGCCGCCGGCCTGGTCACCTACTTCATCTACCCGGCCGCCCCGCCGTGGTGGGCAGCACAGAACGGGCTGCTCACCGAGGTCGCCCGGATCTCCACCCGGGGCTGGAAGGCGTTCGGCATGCACGGTGCCGGCAACGTCCTCAACGCCGGCCAGATCGCCTCCAACCCGGTTGCCGCGATGCCGTCGCTGCACACCGCGTGGGCGCTGTTCGTGGTGCTGTTCTTCCTGACCAGCACCCGCCGTCGCTGGTGGCCGCTGCTGCTCGCGTACCCGCTGGCGATGACCTTCACCCTGGTCTACTCGGGTGAGCACTACGTGATCGACGTGCTGGTCGGCTGGGCGTACGTGGGGCTGACCTTCCTGGTGGTCGGTCTGGCCGAGCGTGGTTGGGCGGCTTGGCGCGTCCGCCACCCGAAGGCCGGACCCCCACCGCCCCGCACGGAACCACCAAGGCAGGCCACCGCCCCCGACGACGACGCCGAACACCCACCCACCACCCAGCGCCCCCCACGCGAACCCACAAAGACCGACCACTGACCCACCCCGGCCCGCCCCGGGTCGGCGTACGGCCCCGCCAGCTCCCGTCGATCATGAAGTTAGCGCCCGCCCCGACGGCGTGTCGCGGCTATAACTTCATGATCAACCGAGGTGGAGCGGGGGTGAGGTGGAGTGCGGGGTTGAGGTCAGGTGGGGTTGCGGGCCTGGTGGGCTCTTGTGGTCAGGTCTGCGGCCAGGGCCCAGGCCTCTGCCAGGTCGCGGTCCTGGGCGGTGGCACCGGAACCGCCCGCGGTGTCGGCGTGCACGGAGGCCAACCCGAGTCGGCGTTGGATCGGCCCCTGCACCACCCGCACGCTCTGGATGCGGGCGTACGGCACGATCACCACCTGCCGGGTGAGCCGCCCGGAACGGGTGACGAAGACCTCGTCGAAGAGCCCCGCGCCGAACGCGCGACGGCCCAGCGGGTGCAGCCACCGGGTCCGGGTCGGCGGAGGGCTCAGCGCCAGCGCGTCGAGGCGTACCCCCGGAAGCACCTCCGCGACGATCATCGTCGCGGTCGGCAGGTCACCAACCGGCAGCAGCCGGTCGGGCCGGTTGCGATCGTCAGCCTCCGCGACGGAGTAGCCGGCGACCTCCAGGCGCAGCCGCAGCCAGCCCTTCATCCGCCAGAGCAGCGGCCAGGTGGCCCGTACGGTCTGCACCCGCGCCAGCGGCACGGTCTGCGCCCGCGTCTCCAGCAGGCCGTTGTGCACCCGCAGCGTGCCGCCGTCGCGGGCCAGCCGGAAGTTCCAGTCGTCGAGCACCCGCCGCACCGGTTGCAGCAGCACGCCGGCCATCGCGGTCAGCGTGCTCGCCACCGCGACGAACGACCACGACCCCGCGGTGAGGAACTGCACCACGACGAAGGCCACACCGAACGGGAGCAGGAACGCCTGCGGGGTGAGCAGTTGGCTGATCAGCAGACTCTGGTTGCGTACCGCGTGCAGTGGCCGGCCCGGCGCGGCCGCCGTCGGCGCCGCCGCTCCCGGGAGCACCACGGCGCCCGCGTGCTCCGGGGCGGGTGCCTGCGCGACCCGCCCGGCCAATGCCAGCAGCCGCTCGCGCAGCCGGGCCGCGTCGGCCACCCCGAGGTACGCCAGCGGCGCCTCCGTCTTGCCCCCGCCGACCACCTCCAGGCGCAGCTCGGCCAGACCGGTGAGCTGGGCGAGCAGCGGTCGGACCACCTCCACGGCCTGCAGTCGTTCCAACGGGATGGCCCGGGTACGCCGCCAGAGCAGCCCCTCGTACACCCGTAGTTCGCGGCCGACCACGTGGTAGCCGGTGTTGTACCAGCTCACCACCGACAGCACTGTCGCGCCGAGAGCCAGCACCGCCACCATGGCGGCGAACCAGCCGAAGCCCACCCGGGACAGCGTCGACCAGGACAACCCGGCGATCACCACGACCAGTGACTTGGCGCCGTGCAGGACCGGGCTGAGCGGGTGCAGTCGCTGCCGGGGCTCACCCTCGGCACCGCCAGCCGGTGCCGGCCACGGCGCGGGCGCCCCCGGCGGCATCGACCCCGGCGGTGCCGCGCCAGTAGTTGGCGCGCCAGCGGGCAGCACCGGACCCGGTGGCGTCGGGCCGGTGGGTGGCACGGTGCTCGGCTCGGCGGGCCCGTCACTCATCGGAGCGGCCCTCGGCGCGGTCGGCGGCTGCTGGCGCGGGCGCTCACAGAGTCGCCTTTCGTTCGCGACTGCGGGGCTCGCAACCCCGGCTCACTCCTCGCGCTCACAGAGTCGCCTTTCGTTCGCGACTGCGGGGCTCGCAACCCCGGCTCACTCCTCCCGCTCACAGGCCCTCGGCCCGGTCCTCGCCGAGCGCGGTGAGCCGGTCGCGCAGCCGGGACGCCTCCGCCGGGCGCAGCCCGGGCACCCGGGCGTCGCTCGCCGCCGCTGCGGTGTGCAGTTGCACGGTGGCCAGGTCGAAGGCGCGTTCCAACGGCCCGGCGCTGACGTCGACGAACTGCATCCGCGAGTACGGGACGATGGAGAGCCGCCGGACCAGCAGCCCGTGCCGGACCAGCAGGTCGTTCTCCCGCTCGGCGTACCCCCAGGCTCGCACCGCCCGGACGATCGCGATGGCCCGCCACACGCCGAGCAGCACGACGACGGCGACGGCGAGCCCGAACAGCCAGTGGCCGCTCAACGCCCAGCCCACTCCCGTCACCGCCAGCCCGATGGCGACCACGACCCCCAGCCGGATCAGCTCCACCCAGATCAGGTCGGTGCAGATCGGCTGCCAGTTGACCGTGTCCGGCCAGGGCTCCAGCGGCCCTCGCCCCACCGGCGCGCCAGTGGACAGCGGGCCGGAGGGGGCGGGTGGCAGGAGGCCGGGTGCCGGCAGGTCGGGCGCCCGCTGGTCGGCGCCGGGCTGCGGCCGGTGGTCGGGTGGTGGCAGAGCCGCCGGTGGCAGTGGGGCGGGCCAGGAGACGTCGGGCGCGGCGGGCTCCGGGCCGAGCGTGCCGGGTGCGGGGAACGCACCGGGCGGCGGCTCGACGCCGGGTTCGGGGGCCGGGGTGGGCGGCCAGGACGGGGAGGTGGGGCCGGGGGAAGCCGGTGGGTCGCCGCTCACACGTCGAGCGTAGGCGATCCGGGCACCGGAGTGACGGCACGCAGGAAGCCGCGAGCGTCCAGGAACCCCCCGAGAGTGCTCCGGTGCTCGTCGCAGGCCAGCCAGGTCTTGCGCCGATCGGCGTCGTGCAGCCGCGGATTGTTCCACTCAAGGGCCCAGATGGCAGCGGCGCGGCAGCCCCGGGCCGAGCAGACCAGGGCCTCGTCGGCGGGGGAGGGGATGCTCATCCCGGCCAGTCTAGGGCGGCGGGAGAGGAAGTTTGATCGCCGGGCGACCACGGGGGGAGCCGCCCGGCGACGGGGTGAATCGTACACGCGGCGGGCCGGTCCGTGCACGCCCGCGACGCACGATTCGGCCGCCGGGGACGGCGCGGCAAAAATCGGCTTCTCCCCACCTCGACACTCAGCAAGGCGTGCGAGTCTTGATACCGCACGAGCCGCGACGACGACCAACGCTGTGGAGGACCGGTGGCCCAGCCGACCATGCCCGACGCCCCGACGCCGAACGGGGCGGCACCGCAGACGCCTGCGCCGGTGACCACGCCCGCGCAGGACGCCACTCTGCTGGAGAAGGCGCTGTTCGAGATCAAACGCGTGATCGTCGGGCAGGACCGGATGGTGGAGCGGATGTTCGTCGCGTTGCTCGCCCGGGGCCACTGCCTGATCGAAGGGGTGCCCGGGGTCGCCAAGACGCTCGCCGTGGAGACGCTCGCCAAGGTCGTCGGCGGGTCCTTCGCCCGGGTGCAGTTCACCCCGGACCTGGTGCCGGCCGACATCATGGGCACCCGGATCTACCGGCAGTCGAGTGAGAAGTTCGACGTCGAGCTGGGCCCGGTCTTCGTCAACTTCCTGCTCGCCGACGAGATCAACCGCGCTCCGGCGAAGGTGCAGTCGGCGCTGCTGGAGGTGATGAGCGAGCGGCAGGTGTCCATCGGTGGGGAGACCCACCGGGTGCCCGAGCCGTTCCTGGTGATGGCCACCCAGAACCCGATCGAGCAGGAGGGCGTCTATCCGCTGCCGGAGGCGCAGCGGGACCGGTTCCTCATGAAGATCGTGGTGGGCTACCCGACCGACGCGGAGGAACGGGAGATCGTCTACCGGATGGGCGTGTCCCCGCCGGAGCCGACCGCGGTGTTCGACACCCCCGAGCTGATCGCCCTGCAACGCAAGGCGGACCAGGTCTTCGTGCACAACGCCCTGGTCGACTACGCGGTCCGGTTGGTGTTGGCCACCCGCGCCCCGGCCGAGCACGGGATGCCCGACGTCGCGCAACTGATCCAGTACGGGGCCAGCCCGCGCGCCTCACTGGGCCTGGTCCGGGCCACCCGCGCCCTGGCGCTGCTGCGGGGACGCGACTACGCCCTGCCGCAGGACGTGCAGGACATCGCACCGGACATCCTGCGGCACAGGTTGGTGCTCAGCTACGACGCGCTGGCCGACGACGTGCCCGCCGACCACATCGTGCACCGGGTGATGTCGACGATCCCTCTCCCGGCGGTCGCTCCCCGCCAGCAGGCCACCCCGTCGTCGACCGCGCCGCCGCCGGGCGCTGGCTGGCCCGGGCAGCGGCCGTGACCTCACCCACCCCTCGTCCCGCCCCCCTCGCCGACCGCAGTGAGGCCGTGCTGTCCCGGCTGCAACTGCTCGTCACCCGCAAGCTCGACGGTCTGCTCCAGGGCGACTACGCCGGCCTGCTGCCCGGACCGGGCAGCGAGGCGGGGGAGTCACGGGAGTACCGCCCCGGCGACGACGTGCGCCGGATGGACTGGCCGGTCACCGCACGCACCACGACTCCGCACGTCCGGCGTACGGTCGCCGACCGGGAGCTGGAAACCTGGCTGGCCCTCGACCTGTCCGCCAGCCTGGACTTCGGCACCGGGCAGTGGCTCAAGCGCGAGGTGGTGGTCGCCGCCGCGGCCGCCATCACCCACCTGACGGTGCGCGGCGGCAACCGGATCGGCGCCGTGATCGGCACCGGCGGCGGCGCGTCCGCCCCGGCCCGACGCTGGCGGGGCACGCCGCCACCGGCCGGGCCGGGGGTGCTCACCCGCCTGCCGGCCCGTTCCGGTCGCAAGGAGGCGCAGGGCCTGTTGCGTACGGTCGCCGGCACCACCATCCAGCCCGGTCGTGGTGATCTGGGCGCCCTGATCGAGATGCTCAACCGTCCGCCCCGTCGACGCGGGGTGGCCGTGGTGGTGTCGGACTTCCTCTCGCCGGCCGAGCAGTGGGCCCGTCCGTTGCGCAAGCTCCGGGTCCGCCACGACGTGCTGGCGATCGAGGTGATCGACCCTCGGGAGCTGGAGTTGCCCGACGTGGGCGTGCTGCCGGTGGTCGACCCGGAGACCGGCGAGCTGCACGAGGTGCAGACCGCCGACCCTCGACTGCGGCAGCGCTACGCTGATGCCGCCGCCGCCCAACGGGCCACGATCGCCGCCGCACTGCGTGGCGCCGGCGCGGCCCACCTGCGTCTGCGTACCGACCGAGACTGGCTGCTGGACATGGTGCGATTCGTGGCCGCGCAGCGGCACGCCCGCACCCGGGGGACGACACGATGATCCGTTTCATGCAACCGTGGTGGCTGCTGGCTGTGCTGCCGGTGTTCGCGCTCGCCGCGTTCTACATCTGGCGGCAGCTGCACCGCCGGGCGTACGCGATGCGGTTCACCAACGTGGACCTGCTGCGTACGGTGGCGCCGAAGGGGCTCGGCTGGCGACGGCACGTCCCGGCGACCGCGTTCCTGCTCTGCCTGCTGGTGCTGGCCACCGCGCTGGCCCGGCCGGCGGTGGACACCAAGGAGCCGCTGGAGCGGGCCACGGTGATGCTCGCCATCGACGTGTCGTTGTCGATGCAGGCCGACGACGTGGCGCCGAACCGGTTGGAGGCGGCCCAGGAGGCGGCCAAGCAGTTCGTCGGTGAGCTGCCGGAGAGCTACAACCTGGGCCTCGTGTCGTTCGCCAAGGCGGCCAACGTGCTGGTGCCGCCGGGCAAGGACCGGGACGCGGTGACCAGTGCCATCGACGGGCTGGTGCTGGCCGAGGCGACCGCGACCGGCGAGGCGGTGTTCACCTGCCTGGAGGCGATCCGGTCGGTGCCGGCCGATGGCGCGGCGGGCATCCCACCGGCACGGATCGTGCTGCTCTCCGACGGTTTCCGCACCTCCGGTCGCGCGGTGGAGGAGGCGGCGGCCGCCGCGCAGGCGGCCAACGTCCCGGTCTCCACCATCGCCTTCGGCACCGACACGGGCCAGGTCGACATCGGCGGGCAGTTGCAGCGGGTGCCGGTGGACCGGATGGCGCTCGCCGAGCTTGCCGAGACCACCGAGGGCTACTTCTACGAGGCGGCCTCGGTGAGCGAGCTGAAGCAGGTCTACCAGGACATGGGCAGCTCGATCGGGTTCCGCACCGAGCCGCGTGAGGTGACCCAGTGGTACGCGGGGTTCGCGCTGCTGTTGGCGCTCTGCGCGGGCGCGCTCAGCCTGCTGTGGTCGTCCCGGATGCTCTGAACGACGGGCCGGCGGTGGTCAGCGACCGCCGCCGGCACCAGCACGGGGCAGCTCCAGCCGTCGCCGATCCGGAGCGGTCAGTGACCGCCACCGGCGAGCACGAAGACGATGGCCACCCATACGGCGGCGAGGGTGAAGCCCAGCGGGGCGACGTAGCGGCTCATGGACGGCTCCGGGTGGCGGCTGGACGGTCCGCGTGCGGGGGCGGACCGCAGGGGGTGGGGACGCGCACACGAAGTCGTGACCGGGCGGCTCCCGGCGACCGTCGGCGAATCGGACGGCGCGGCACACGCGCCTCGGCGTCGGCCGAAGCGGTGGGGGAGCGGAGCTGGGTCAGCTCACCAGACTGAGTCGTGGCTCAGCGGGGCTGACCATCGGCCCGGCCACGACTGGGAGGATCGCTATCTCGCACAGCGATCACCTCCTGCAGGTCGGGCGGGCCGGAACGTCGATGATCGTACACCCGCGGTGTCGCCCGGACGCACTCGGCCGACCGGCCGGCGACCCCTCCACCTCCCGGGTGGCGCCGCGCCCGCGGCTGGCCGGTCCGCACCACCGTGACCAGCACCGCAGCCAGCAGCGGCAACCAGCAGAGCCGCGCCAGCACCCAGCCCGGGCCGTCCGGAACGGTGTGCAGACCCGGCAGGGTCAGCCCGCTGCGAGCGGTGAGCGCGGTCACCGCCACCAGCACCGGCTGGTGCCACAGATAGATCCGGACCGCCTGCCGGTTCACCTCGGTCGCCGCCCGGCCCGGCAGTGGCCGGTCCAGCAGCCGTTCCAGCGCCGGCCGGGCAAGCAGCCCCAGCCCGACCTGGGTGACCGCCAGCGCCACTGCCAGCAGCGACGGCGGGTTCAGGTTGGACACACCGGCCCCGGGCACGCCGACCGCGCTCACCGGGTAGCCCAGCGCCAGCAGCGCCCCCAGCGCGACGGCTCCCCCGCCCGCCACCATGCCCGCCGCCCGACGACCGTCCAGCTGCCCGTCGGCGTGCGCCACGCCCAGCAGGTACGGCACCGCCCAGGCCGCCAGCACGGTGACCGGTGGCACCTCGGTGCCGGCCGGAAGCAGGCGGACGGCCAGGTCGACAGCCGCGACCGCGGCGACAGCCGGCGCGACGCACCGGGCCACACCCCAGCGGCGTACGGCGGCGCGCAGTGGGCTGGTCACCGCGACCAGGAACACCAACGGCACCAGGAACCACAGTGGACTGATCGCCAGCCGCAACGCCACGGTGAGCGTGTCGTCCGAGGTGCCGGCGACGGTGGCGGCGAGCAGCACGGCGGCGCCCACCCCCAACAGCGCCACAGTGGGCAGGAGCAGCCGACGCAGCCGACGGGCCAGCCAACCGCCCGCGCCTCCCCGGTGGTGCGCGAGGGACCGGGTCGAGCCGAACCCGGCGGTGAAGAAGAACAATCCGAGCGTCTGCAACGCCCACGTCAGCGGCGCCAGACCGGGCAGGGCGGTCAGCGGGCTGGCCTGATGCAGCCCACCGTCGCCGGTCAGAACCAGCCCGGTGACCAGCCAGTGCCCCAGCACCACCCCGCCGATGGCGTACGCCCGCAACGCGTCGACGGCACGGTCCCGGCTCATCGGGCGTCCCCGACCCCGACGCCGCCCAGCACCACCGCCGCCACCGCGACCAGCGCGGCGCTGCCCGGCACCAGGTAGCCGTCGTGCCCGTCCACCCCACCCGCCGGTAGGAGGCGGGCACCGAACGCCGGGTCGCCGGGGCGACGGCCGAAGCCCAGGCCGAGCAGTCGCACCGACGGCACCCGACGAACCCAGTCGCTGGGCGCCTCGGCCGCCCAGAACCGCCGCCCGCCAGGCAGGTCGTCGGCGCGCTGCACCCCGGCGCCCACGCCACCGAGGCTGACCACGTCGGTGATCTGGGCCGGAGCGTCCGCCGCTGCCAGCGACACCACCAACGCCCCGTAGCTGTGCCCGACCAGCGTGATCGTCGCCGCCGGACGCCGTACGGCCAGCTCCCGCAGCAGCGTGGCCAGCCCGTCCGCACCGCGCCGGGCGCTGACGCCACCGGCGGCGGTCAGCACCCCGTCGGGCGGGTCGTAGCCGAGCCAGGCCAGCACCGCGACCCGCGCCGCCGGCTCGGTCGCCCGCAGCTCCTGGTAGAGCTGCCCGGCCTGCACCGCTGGCGCCCGGCGGGCCACCCCGCCCAACCCCCGGTCGAAGTCGGCCAGGGTGCTCCCCACCCCCGGCACCAGCACCGCGATCCGGTCCGCACCGGCCAGGTCGCCGAGCACCTCGACCGCCCGGCCGTCGCCGCGTGGGTCGAACGTCAGGAACCGGCGTCCGTCGGCCACCCAGTCCGCGTACGGCGGCCCGGCCGCGCGCATCGCCGCCGCCATGACCGGGTACGCCTCGACGAACCCCGCCGTAGCAACCGGCTCGGGTCGGGTCGGCAGGACCAGGTTCACGCCGAGCAGCGCGGCCACCGCCACCCGGCTGGCACCTCGTCGTCGCATCACGTTCTCCCTCCGGAATGTCGTCCGGAGGGAGAGTGCGCGGGTGGGTGGGGCTCGGTCGTCGTCCCGGGGAGCCGTCTGCGGGCTGGCTCCGCGGGGCTACTCGCCGGCGGCCACCAGACCCGTCTCGTACGCCAGCACCACGGCCTGGGCCCGGTCGCGCAGCCCCAGCTTGGCCAGGATCCGCCCGATGTGCGTCTTCACTGTCTGCTCGGCCACCACCAGGTCACCGGCGATCTCCGCGTTGTTGCGACCCCGGGCGATCAACCGCAGCACCTCGGTCTCCCGTGGGGTGAGCCCGGCCAGGTCGGTGGGGCGCGGACGGTGGCGGTCCGGGCGGGCCGCGAACTCGGCGATCAGCCGGCGGGTCACCGCGGGGGCGAGCAGCGCGTCCCCGGCCGCCACGACCCGCACCGCCTGCACCAGATCGGCCGCCGGCGCGTCCTTGAGCAGGAAGCCGCTGGCCCCGGCGCGCAGCGCCTCGTACACGTAGTCGTCCAGGTCGAAGGTGGTGAGGATGAGCACCCGGGGCCGCTGCGCCGAACGGTCACCGAGCAGCTTGCGGGTGGCCTCCAGCCCGTCCATGACCGGCATCCGCACGTCCATCAGCACCACGTCCGGGTCGAGCCGGCGGGCGGCCGCCACGGCCTGCGCGCCGTCGGCGGCGTCACCCACCACCAGCAGGTCCGGTTGGGCGGCGAGCAGCGCGCCGAAGCCCTGCCGGACCATCGCCTGGTCGTCGGCGATCAGCACCTTGATCACGCGTCCCCGCCCTCCCCGTCGTACGGCAGTTCGGCTGCCACCGCGTAACCCCCGTCGGGCAGCGGCCCGGCGGTGAACGTACCGCCCAGCGAGGTGGCCCGCTCCCGCATGCCGGTCAGCCCGTGCCCGGGGCTGCCGTCGGCGGTCGGTCGGACGTCGGCCGGGGAGTTCTCGACGCGTACCTCCAGACCGGAGCGACCGGCGCGGACGGTGACCCGCACCGCGGCGCCGCTTGCGTGCCGGGCCGCGTTGGCGAGACCTTCCTGCACGATGCGGTACGCGGCCAACCCGACCGGCGCGGGCACCTGCCCTTCGTCCACCGGCCCGGCGTCCAGGGTCACCGGCAGCCCGGCCCGGCGTGCCGCGTCCACCATGGCGTCCAGGTCGGCCAGGTCCGGCTGCGGCGCGGTCTGCGGCCCGGACGACTCGCTGCGCAACACCCCCAGCAACCGTCGCATGTCGGTCAGCGCGTCGCGGGCCGAGGCGGCGATGGCGACGAACTCCGCGGCGGCCGGCGCGGGCACGTCCGTGAGCCGGTACGGGGCGGTCTCCGCCTGCACCGCGATCAGCGACATGTGGTGGGCCACCACGTCGTGCATCTCCCGGGCGATCCGGGTGCGTTCCTCCAGCACCGCGCGGCGCTCCTGCTCCCGCTCGCTCTGCTCGGTCTGCGCGGCCAGGGCGTGCCGGGACAACCGGTTGCGTCGGATCAGGTCGCCGACGATCGCCAGCGCGCCGAGCAGGAGCAGGACGGGCACCCGGTTGTCCGGGTCGACCAGGCCGAGCACCGGCACCGTGCTGATCGCCACCACCCAGACCAGCACCGGCCGGTCGACCCGTGCGACGACCACCGCAAGCACCGCGATCGACCCGAGCGCCAGCGGCGGGGTCCACGGCCAGGCCTGGTCGGCCGGCGCGTTGAACGTGCATATCGACAGGGCCAGCACGGTCAGTCGCCAGGCCAGCAGCGGACGCCGAGGCAACGCCAGCAGCGGCGCCACGGTCATCGCCGCGAACAGCAGGGCGATCGGCGTCGACAGGCCCCACTCGCTCTCCACCGTCAGCGTGATCAGGAAGAGACCGAGCACGGCGAGCAACCCGACCGGGGTGGCGTACCGGTCCAGCCCGGGCCAGCGGGCCAGCAGCCGTCGGCCGGGCGGGACGTCGCGGCCCAGCACTGTGTGCCGCAGGGCCCGCAGGGCCACGGCGATCGGTTGCCGGTTCACCACCGGAAGGCTACGGTTCGGCTGCCTCCAGGGCGTGCCACCAGGGGTTGATCCCGGTGTCGTACCCCGGTGTGACGCGACTCCCGTTAGCGCTTACCTGCCGGTAACGCCTAGGCTCCGACGCGTCCGTGCTGACCATTCGCAAGGGGGAACAGTGGCCCGTACCGTGCTGGTGACCGGCGGCAACCGGGGAATCGGCCTGGCCATCGCGCAGGCCTTCGCCAAGCAGGGCGACCGGGTGGCGGTCACCCACCGGGGTGGGGGAGTGCCCGGCGCCGGCGGAGCCGAGCCGGGGTTTGGCGCAGGCGGAGCCGGCCAGCATGGCAGCCTGTTCGCCGTCCGCGCCGACGTCACCGACGCCGCCTCCATCGACGCCGCGTTCACCGCCGTCGAGGCCGAGCTGGGCCCGGTCGAGGTGCTGGTCGCCAACGCCGGCATGACCGCCGACACGCTGCTGCTGCGGATGACCGAGGAGCAGTTCACCGACGTGGTGGACACCAACCTCACCGGCGCGTTCCGGGTCGCCAAGCGGGCCTCCGGCAAGATGCTCCGCGCCAAGTGGGGCCGCATGATCTTCATCTCCTCGGTGGTCGGCCTCGCCGGCGGCGCCGGGCAGGTCAACTACGCCGCCAGCAAGGCCGGTCTGGTCGGCGTGGCCCGCTCGATCACCCGGGAGCTGGGCAGCCGCAACATCACCGCGAACGTGGTGGCGCCCGGCTTCATCGACACCGACATGACCGCGGGTCTGTCCGACGACCGCAAGGCGGAGATCCGCAAGTCGATCCCGGCCGGCCGGATGGCCAGCCCGGACGAGGTCGCCGGGGTGGTCACCTGGCTGGCCTCCGACAGCGCCGGGTACGTCTCCGGCGCCGTCATCCCGGTCGACGGCGGCCTCGGCATGGGCCACTGATCAGCGCTCCTCGACAACGTACGGAGGAAACACTGCATGTCCGGACTGCTCGCCGGTAAGCGGCTGCTCGTCACCGGTGTCATCACCGACGCCTCGATCGCCTTCTCGGTGGCGAAGCTCGCCCAGGAGAACGGCGCGCAGGTCGTGCTCACCGGCTACGGCCGGCTTTCCCTGGTCGAGCGGATCGCCAAGCGGCTGCCCGAGCCCGCCCCGGTCATCGAGGTGGACGTCACCAACACCGAGCACCTGGCCGGCCTCGCCGACCGGGTACGCGAGCACGTCGACGGCCTCGACGGTGTGGTGCACTCGATCGGCTTCGCCCCGCAGAGCTGCCTCGGCGGCGGCTTCCTCGACGCTCCGTGGGAGGACGTGGCGACCGCCCTGCACGTCTCCACCTTCTCGTACAAGTCGCTGGCCATGGCCGCGCTGCCGCTGATGTCGCCCGGCGGCGCGGTGGTCGGTCTGACCTTCGACGCGACGAAGGCGTGGCCGGTCTACGACTGGATGGGCGTGGCCAAGGCCGGCCTGGAGTCGGCGTCGCGCTACCTGGCCATGCACCTGGGCAAGCAGGGCATCCGCAGCAACCTGGTCGCCGCCGGGCCGCTGCGGACCATCGCCGCCAAGTCGATCCCCGGCTTCGACCAGTTCGAGGACGCCTGGGCCGACCGGGCCCCGCTGGGCTGGAGCCTCACCGACCAGGAGCCCGCCGCCAAGGCCTGCCTGGCGCTGCTCTCCGACTGGTTCCCGGCCACCACGGGCGAGATCGTCCACGTCGACGGCGGATACCACGCCATCGGCTCCTGACGGTCCCTGACGCTTCTCCCCGGCGACGCTCCCGACAGCCGTTCGCGTGATCTGCGCGGCCGGACCAGGGGGCGTCGCCGGGCGGTCCAGGCCGAGGGGTGAGAATGACCCCATGTCCTACGACGCGGTGGTGCTGGTGTCCTTCGGTGGGCCGGAGCGGCCCGAGGACGTGATGCCGTTCCTGCAGAACGTGACCCGCGGCCGAGGCGTGCCGCCCGAGCGGCTGGCCGAGGTCGCCGAGCACTACCAGCACTTCGGTGGGGTGTCCCCGATCAACCAGCAGTGTCGTGACCTGCTGGCCGCCGTCCGCGCCGACTTCGCCGCGCACGGTCTCGACCTGCCCGTCTACTGGGGCAACCGCAACTGGGACCCGATGCTCGCCGACACGGTGACCCAGATGCGCGACGACGGGGTCACCCGGGCGCTGGCCTTCGTCACCAGCGCGTACGGCGGCTACTCGTCCTGCCGGCAGTACCAGGAGGACATCGCCGCCGCCCGGGCCGCTGTCGGCGCGGACGCGCCGGTGATCGAGAAACTGCGCCAGTTCTGGGACCACCCCGGCTTCGTCGAGCCGCACACCGACGCGGTCCGGGCGGCCGTGGGCCAGCTCGACCCGGCGAAGCGGGACACCACCCGGCTGGTCTTCACCGCCCACTCCATCCCCAGTTCGATGGCTGCCAACGCCGGCCCGCACGGCGGCCGGTACGAGGCGCAGCTGCGCGAGACCGCCCGCCTTGTCGCCGCTGCCGCCGCGCCCGAGCTGGAGTACGACCTGGTCTGGCAGAGCCGCTCCGGCCCCCCGCAGGTGCCGTGGCTGGAACCGGACATCAACGACCACCTGGCCACCCTCGCCCAGAGCGGCACCACCAGCGTGGTGGTCAGCCCGATCGGGTTCGTCTCCGATCACCTGGAGGTCGTGTGGGACCTGGACACCGAGGCACTGGAGACGGCCAAGCAGCTCGGCCTGGACTTCGTCCGGGCCGACACCCCCGGCACCGACCCGCGTTTCGTGACCATGGTGCGTGAGCTGGTCACCGAGCGGACGGACCCGGACGGTGCGCAGCTGCGCCGCCGCCTGGGCGAGCTGCCGATGTGGGACACCTGCGCCACCGTCTGTTGCGTGCCGACCCGCCGCCCCTGACCTCTGAGGATCATCATGCATGACCGCAAGCCCGTGCAGAGTTGGCTGACCGACATGGACGGCGTGCTGGTGCACGAGGGCCAGCCGGTGCCCGGCGCACCGGAGTTCATCAACCGGCTGCGCACCTCCGGCAAGCCGTTCCTGGTGCTGACCAACAACTCGATCTACACCCCGCGCGACCTGACGGCCCGGCTGAGCCGGATGGGACTGGACGTGCCGGAAGAGTCGATCTGGTCGTCGGCGCTGGCCACCGGGCAGTTCCTCGCCGACCAGCGGCCGGGGGGCACCGCGTACGTCATCGGTGAGGCCGGGCTGACCACGGCGCTGCACGCGGTCGGCTACGTGCTCACCGACTTCGCCCCCGACTACGTGGTGCTCGGCGAGACCCGCACCTACAGCTTCGAGGCGATCACCAAGGCCGTCCGACTGATCAACGACGGAGCCCGGTTCATCTGCACCAACCCCGACGTGACCGGTCCTTCCGTGGAGGGCGCCCTGCCCGCCGCCGGCTCGGTCGCCGCCATGATCTCCAAGGCGACGGGGGTGGAGCCGTACTTCGTCGGCAAGCCGAACCCGATGATGATGCGCTCGGCGCTCAACACGATCAACGCACACTCGGAGAGCACCGCGATGATCGGTGACCGGATGGACACCGACATCCTGTGCGGCCTGGAGGCCGGGCTGGAGACCATCCTGGTGCTCACCGGCATCAGCAGCCGCACTGAGGCGGAGCGCTACCCGTACCGCCCGTCCCGGATCATCAACTCGGTCGCGGACCTGCTCGACGAGGTCTGACCAAACCCCAACCGGTGTTGCGAGGCTCCGGTCAGGGGCGCAGGGGGGCGTTGCAGGCGGCCACCAGCGCCTGCCGGCAGGCCGCGGTCAACGGGCGAAGAGCCGCGTCCCGTTGCTGCGCCTCGTAGTTGTTGATCGCCCCGCCCGGGGCGGCGTGCCCGGCCAGCGCGAGCACCCGGTCGAGCACCGCGGCCCGGGCGAAGAGCCGCCGGGCCCGCGGGTCGAAGCCCGGTGGCAGGTCGGTGGCGCCGTCGGGCCGGCGCAGCGCGGCCAGCGCACCGGCCAGCTCGGGCCGCCACTGGGCCACGTCGAGGCGGGTCAGCGCGGCGGTCGTCTCGGCCAGCGCGGCGGCCAGCTCGGCCTCCGCCTCGGCGGCGCCGGGCAATGAGAGTGACGCGGCGGGCGCGTTGGCCGGCAGCGGGTAGACCCGCCACAGCACCGTCTCGAAGCAGTCCCCGGAGCCGGAGGTGTGCGAGCGGACCTCCGGGATCAACCCGAGCCCGCCGGCCACCACCGCCTCACCCGTGACCAGCGCCGCGCCGGCGAAGTCACCGGGGCCGGGCAGCCCTCGGGGGTCGCCCGGCGCGGGCAGCACCAGGCGGATCTCGTCCGGTGAGAGCTTGGCCAGAGTGGGAAGCGCGGCGCTCAGCGGGACGTCGGTCCAGGTGCCCGGGGCGTCCGCAACGAGATGTTCCTCGTTGCCGGCGATGGCGTCGGCGACCTCGTCGTACGGCACCAGCCCGGCGCGCCACGCGCGCACCCAGGCAACGAACCGGCTCGACCGGCGCGGCGCGACTGTGGCCGCGCCCGTTGCGGGGGTGGACATGCCGAAAGGGTACGTGGTCACGACCGGCTCTGTCTCGGCTGCCGCTCCCGCCGCCCGGCCTGCCTCCCTCCTCCGCGTCGATCAAGGAGTTGTGGTGGGCGGTAGCTGGTGATTGGAACCGTTTTGTCAGGCACCACAACTCCATGATCGGCGAGGGCTGGGTTGGGCGGTGTGTCGGACGGGTGCGGGCGGGGGTTCGGGGTTTAGCGTGATCGACATGGCGGGGCGATACGGCGAGGACGTGTTGGCGGGGGACTGGCGGCGGCGGAAGGTCACCCCCGAGGTGGACGCCGAAACGGATCTCGTGGTCGAGGACGCCGACTCCGGGTTCTGCGGAGCGGTGGTGGGCTTCGAGGCCGGCGCGGTCGTGCTGGAGGACCGGCATGGCCGACGGCGCAACTTCCCGCTGCTGCCGGCGGCGTTCCTGCTCGACGGCCGCCCGGTGACGCTGCGCCGCCCCACCCGCGCGCCGGTGCCGGCGGCCCGTCGACGCACCGCGTCCGGTTCGGTGGCGGTGGACAACGTCCGCGCGCAGGTGGCCAAGGCGAGCCGGATCTGGGTGGAGGGCATCCACGACGCCGCGCTGGTCGAACGGATCTGGGGCGACGACCTGCGGATCGAGGGTGTCGTCGTGGAGCCGCTGGACGGCATCGACGCCCTCGACGCCGACGTACGCGACTTCGGCCCCGGCCCGACCCGACGACTCGGCGTGCTCGTCGACCACCTCGTGCCGGGCAGCAAGGAGAGCCGGATCGTGGCCCGGGTGAACTCGCCCTACGTGCTGGTGACCGGCCACCCGTACGTGGACGTCTGGCAGGCGGTCAAACCGGCGGCGTTGGGTATCGCGGCGTGGCCGGTCGTGCCGCCGGGGCGGCCGTGGAAGGAGGGGGTCTGCGCGGCCCTCGGCGTGGCCGAGCCGGCGGACATGTGGCGGCACATCCTGTCCCGGGTGAACAGCTTCGCCGACGTGGAGACCCCCCTGATCAACGCCATGGAACGCCTCATCGACTTCGTCACCGAAGCCCCCTGAGCCGGCTGACCCGTCCGGTGGGTCAGGGAATCTCGTCGGGGCTGCGCGTGAAGACGAACGTGGCGATGTCGACGGCCACCGCCCGCCCGCTGTCGTCGCGCCGCACCGTGAGGATCTCGCCGTTCTCCGGGCCGGAGCGTCCCCGCCAGCGGTCCGTTCCCTCGGCGGTGAACCGGCTCACCCGCTCACCGCGGACGTGGGCCACCAGGTCACCCGCGTCCCAGCTCAGGTCCAGCGAGGTGCCCATCCACCACCAGCGGCCGGTCAGCTCGGTCAACTCGGCACCAGCCGTGGCGGTGGCCGGCCGCCACGGCTGCGGGAACGCCGGCTCGGCGTCCAGCACTGTGGTCAGCATTCGGCGGCCGAGCCCGGTGATCGGGAAGCCGTACGAGTTGGCGAAGCCGACCACGGCGGTACGGGTCGGCCGGTGCACCACGAGGGCGGCCACGTACCCGGGCATCGAGCCGCCGTGCCCGACGTACACGCGCTCGCCGTCCCGGTAGAGCTCCAGCCCCAGGCCGTGCCCGCCGGTCCAGGAGTCGAGATCGCTGATCACCACGGGCGCGCACATCTCGGTGAGCGTCCCGGCAGCCAGCACCGACGGGTCGGGGTCGGCGAGGAAGGCGGCCCAGCGGCCGAGGTCCTCGATCGTCGACCAGAGCTGCCCGGCGGGGGCCATCGCGCCGGTGTCGGTGCGGGGCTCTTCCCGCAGCGTGCCGTGCCAGGGGTGTACGACGTAGCCGCGGGCGTACGGCTCGGTGGCCGCGTACGTGGTGCGGCGCATTCCGAGCGGGCCGAGCAGCCGGTCGTTGAGCAGGTCGGCCCAGGGCGTTCCGGTGAGCCGTTCGAGCACCCCGCCGAGCAGCGCGTACGCCAGGTTGGAGTAGTGGTACGCGGTGTGCGGCGGATAGGCGATCTTGTCGGCGGTCAGGCCGGCGAGCAGCGTGGCCAGGTCGGTGCCCGCTGCCCGTTCCCACCATTCGCCCTCAGGTTCGCGTTGCATGCCGCTCGCGTGCCCGAGCAGCTGACGCAGGGTGAGCGAGCCGACAACGGTGCCCGGCAGGTGCTTCTCCAACTCGTCGTCGACGCTGAGCCGGCCGGCGTCGCGCAGCTGCATGATCAGGGACGCGGTCATCGTCTTGCTGATCGAGCCGACCCGGTACTGCAGGTTGGCGTCCGGGCGGGGGTGCTCGCCTGCGGCGGCCAGGTGGACGAGCGCGCCGTCACGGACCACGCCCAGCACCAGTGACGGGGTGCGACCGTCGATCTGCGCCTGGGTGACCTGGGTGTCGATCTGTCGGCCGGTCGCGGGCAGCAGGGTCAAGGGAATCTCTCCTCGATCGGTGGCTCGGAGCGGACCCTAGCCGGGGGTGTTTCGGCCGGCCAGTCCATTTCGGCGAGCCTGCTGATCATGAGAGGTGGGCTGTTCGTGCATTCGCGTGTCACGATCAGGGGGTGGACGCGGTGGTGTGGATCGTATTAGGTGTGGTGCTGGCGGTCGCCGAGATCTTCACGACGACGCTCTTTCTCATCATGTTCGGGGCCGGGGCGTTCGCCGCCGCCGGTGCCGCCGCCCTGGGTGCGCCGGTTGCGGTGCAGGCGCTGGTCTTCGCTGTGGTGTCGGCGTTGAGCGTGGTGGTGGTCCGGCCGGTCATCCGGCGGCACAGCCGTTCCGCGCTCGACAGCGGCGAGCAGCCGTTCGGCGTGGAGGCGATCGAGGGCTCCACGGCGCTGGTGCTGGAACGGGTCGACGCTGAGCACGGCCTCGTCAAGATCGACGGCGAGCTGTGGACCGCCCGCTCATATGACACGACGCAATTTTACGAACCTGGTCAACGGGTTCGAGTGATCAAGGTTCGGGGCGCGACCGCCCTGGTCTGGCAGGACGACGTTTCTTCCGCCGGCGAGCTGCCGGAAGCGAGAGGGTGAACTGAATGACCATAATCGGGGTGCTGGTGATCGCGGTGGCGCTGATCGCCGTGATAACGCTGGCGAAGGCGGTGCGGATCGTGCCGCAGCAGCGCCAGGACGTGGTGGAACGGCTCGGCAAGTACAAGCGCACCCTCAGCCCCGGCCTCAACCTGCTGGTGCCGTTCGTCGACGCGGTGCGCACCAAGGTCGACATGCGCGAGCAGGTGGTCAGCTTCCCGCCGCAGCCGGTGATCACCTCGGACAACCTGGTGGTCTCGATCGACACCGTTCTCTACTTCAAGGTGGTCGACTCGGTCCGGGCGACCTACGAGATCTCCAGCTTCCTCCAGGCCATCGAGCAGCTGACCGTCACCACGCTGCGTAACGTGATCGGCTCGCTGGACCTGGAGCGCGCGCTGACCAGCCGGGACGAGATCAACCGGCACCTCTCCGGCGTGCTGGACGAGACCACCGGCCGCTGGGGCATCAAGGTGACCCGGGTCGAGATCAAGGCGATCGAGCCGCCGGCCAGCATCCGCGACTCCATGGAGAAGCAGATGCGCGCTGAGCGTGACCGTCGCGCGGCGATCCTCACCGCCGAGGGCCACAAGCAGTCGGTGATCCTCACCGCCGAGGGTGACAAGCAGTCGGCGGTCCTGCGGGCCGACGGTGACCGGCAGGCCCAGATCCTGAAGGCCGAGGGTCAGGCGAAGGCGATCCGGACGGTCTTCGACGCGATCCACCAGGCGAACCCGAGCCAGAAGGTGCTCGCCTACCAGTACCTGCAGGCCCTGCCGCAGATCGCCCAGGGCAGCGCCAACAAGGTCTGGATCGTCCCGGCCGAGCTGACCAAGGCCCTGGAGGGCATGGGTGGCGCGCTCGGCGGGCTGAGCCAGATGGTGGGGGACCTGCCCGCACCGGAGGCGGCCGAACACGCGAGCCAGGTCCAGCGCGAGGCCGCGGAGGCGGCGCAGGCCGCTGCGGACGCCGCCCAGCAGATCCACGACGAGGTACGCGTCGCCGAGGCGCAGGCCACCGGCGGCAACAAGCCGCAGGGGCTGCCCGCCCCGGAGCCGGGGTCCCCGGCCAGCCTGACCGAGGACCCGGCCGACCAGCGGGAACGCGGCTGATCACGGCCTTAATACGAGAAAGTCTCATGGGGCGCTCCGACGCCTGCCACGATCGGTCCTAGGACGGGTGGTGACCAGGCAATCGGGGCGCCCCGGCGCGTCTCGCACCGCTCGTGGACGAGCGAGGTGACGCATGAAGGATCCGGCGAATCGGATGTGGTCCTCGGCCCCGGTGCCCGGCGCGCACGACCCGGTCGCCCCGCTGGGCTCCAGGCGCAGCGGAGGCGGGTTCGGCGTACTGCCGTTCGTGGGCGAGCCCAGCCCGGGCGCCCCGGCCACGAACGCCACCTGGGCCTGGTCGATACGTCGGTTCGCGCGGGCCGCGGTGTGGCTGCTGCCCGCGTACGCCATCCTCTACGGCGCGGTGGCGATGGCCAGTGACGGAGGGGTGGGCAACGACCCCTATCCGGCCGACGGCCAGGCCGTGTACCTGATCGGTTGGGTGGCCGCGGTCTGGCTCGGCCTGCTCGCGCTGCTGGCCCTCACCGGTCTGCTGGCCGCGACCCGCAGCCGCCGGGTGGCCGCCGCTGGGCTGCTGGTCAGCATCGCCGGCACCGTGCTGATGCTGCCGTTCGCCGGGCTCGCCGAGCAGACGCCGGTCTTCGGCACCACCGCGCGGTCGCTGGTCCTGCTCGGCGCGACGTTCTACAGCGTCGGCTGGTTCCTCACCGGATGGGCGGTGGCCCGCTCGGGCACCTTCAGCCTCGGCGACGGCGTCATGTTGATCATCGCCGCGCCGCTGCTCGGCCTCGGTGGCGCCCTGATCGGTTCGCTGCAGACGTTCGGCGCGATCTTCGTGCTGATCGCCGGCATCGGCATCGGCTACCGCTCCGGCCGCCTGATGCCCCGTGAAACCGCGAGAGATGCCGCCAGCGCCAGCCTGAGCACTCCAAACCCCTAACGCACCCAGCGGGCCCTCGGCCCTCGCCCAGCTGCGGTGATCAAGAGGTTTGCGTCAGAAATGGTGCCTCGGCTGACGCAAACCTCTTGATCACCGGGCAGAGGGGTGGGGGTTGGCTGGTTGGGGGGCGTGAAGTTGGTGACAATCGCGGGGTGGGGGTGGTCGGTTGGCGGCTTTCGTGGCAATCCTGGGGAGCATGGCCGCCCCCCGCTCGCCGCTGTCGCGGCTGTTCACCGTGCTGCTCGCCGGCGTGTTGGCCGGGCTTGTCCTGGCAGTCGCCGCGCTGCCCGGCAACCTGCTGCTCGGGCTCGGCGCCCGCGCCGCGCTCGGGTCGTACGCCGCGTTGCCCGCCTCGCTGAAGACCCCCGCCACGCCGCAGCGCTCGTACCTGTACGCCAACGACGGCAAGACGCTGATCACCACGTTCTACGACGTGAACCGCACCGACGTGCCGTTGTCGGAGATCGCCCCGGTGATGCGGCAGGCGATCGTGGCGGCCGAGGACCGGCGCTTCTACGACCACGGCGGCGCGGACCTGCGCGGCCTCGCCCGGGCACTGGTGGCCAACGTCAAGGGCGGCGGCACCGAGCAGGGCGGCTCGACGCTGACCATGCAGTACGTCCGTAACGTCCTCAAGACCGACCCCACCCGCACCGCCGAGGAGCGCGCCGCCGCCACCGACCCCACCTTCGGGCGCAAGATCCAGGAGATCCGGTACGCGAGTGCGCTGGACAAGAGCCTCGGCAAGGACGAGATCCTCGACCGGTACCTGAACATCGCCTACTTCGGCTCCGGCGCGTACGGGATCGCGGCGGCCAGCCAGCGTTACTTCGGCAAACCGCCGGCGCAGTTGACCCTCGCCGAGTCGGCCCTGCTCGCCGGCCTGGTGCAGTCCCCGGACGCGTACAGCCCGATCAGCGGCGACAAGGCCGAGGCGCTGGCCCGCCGGTCGTACGTGCTGGACTCGATGGTCGCCACCAACGCGATCACCGCCGCGCAGGCCGCCCAGGCCAAGGCCGAGCCGCTGACCCTGCACCCCACCGCCCAGCCCAACGGCTGCACGGCGGTCTCCCAGGGCCACGACGACTGGGGCTACTTCTGCGACTACCTGCGGCAGTGGTGGCTGACCCAGCCGGCGTTCGGCGCCACCGTCGCGGAGCGCGAGCAGGCCCTGCGGTCGGGGGGCTACACCGTGGTCACCTCGCTGGACCCGAAGATCCAGGCCACCGCGCAGCAGCAGGCCACCAAGGTCTACGGATACGACAACAAGCGCGCCCTGCCGATCGCGGCGGTCCAGCCGGGCACCGGGCAGGTGCTGGCGATGGCGGTCAACCGGCACTACAGCCTGGCCGACAACCCGGCCGGGCAGGCGAACCACCCGAACACCGTCAACCCGTTGATCTCCGGCGGCGCCAGCGTCGACGGGTACCAGGCGGGCTCGACGTTCAAGCTGTTCACCATGCTCGCCGCGCTGGAGTCGGGCCGTACCCTCTCCACCGGCTTCGACGCGCCCGCCAAGCTGCCCACCCGGTACGCGGCCGAGGGGCCGGGCAGCTGTGAGGGCCGCTGGTGCCCGGCGAACGCCAACCCGGACTGGATGGACGGGTACCGGATGATGTGGGACGGCTTCGGCCGCTCGGTGAACACCTACTTCGTGTGGTTGGCCGAGCAGGTCGGCCAGGACAAGGTGGTCGAGATGGCGCAGCGCCTCGGCATCACCTTCCGGGCCGACACGGACGCCGCCTTCGCCAAGGACAACGCCGCGAACTGGGGGTCGTTCACCCTCGGCGTCGCCGCCACCACCCCGCTGGACCTGGCCAACGCGTACGCCACGGTGGCCGCCGAGGGCACCTACTGCACACCGGTGCCGGTGGTCTCGGTGACCGACGCGGACGGTGCGAAGGTGCCGGTCGGTCAGCCGTCCTGCAAGCGGGTCATCGACGTCGACGTCGCCCGTGCCGCGACCGATGCCGCTCGCTGCCCGGTGGGCCAGCAGTCGGCGTTCGGGCAGTGCAACGGCGGCACCGCGACCGGTGTGAACGACATCCTCGACGGCCGGCCGGTGGCCGGTAAGACGGGCAGCTCGGAGCAGAACTCGACCGAGACGTTCGTCGGTTTCACCCCGCAGGTCGCGGTGGCCGGCATCGCCGCCAACCCGGACGACCCGGCCGACTCGGTGGGCTCCGCGGTGCAGAGCAAGGTGATCGACGCGGTCGCCCGGGTCATCGCCACCGCTGTGAAGGGCCAGCCGGAGAAGGCGTTCGCCGCACCCAGCCGCGAGTTGGCCGGCGACGCGCGCCGCCCCGTGCAGCGCCCCGTGGTCCCGGAGCGTCAGCAGCAGCCGACCCAGGACCCCCGCTCGGCCCTGCAACGCTGGCTCGATCGTCGCGGCTGACGGTCTCAGCGCTCGCGGCGGCGGGGGCGGTAGCTGGCGAGGGTGGCCGGTAGGCCGCGTCGGACGATCCCGGCCCAGTCGGTGTCGCCGCGCAGCACCGCCGCCGCGGTCTTGCGGGCCTGCTCGGCGGTGAAGTGCGGCGGGAGCATCAGCTCGGCCGGGTCGACCAGGGCGTTGATGACCACCGGCCGGTCGGCGGACAGCGCCCGGTCCCAGACGCCGGGGATCTGCTCCGGCGAGTCGATCAGCTCGCCGCGCAGCCCGAGCACCTCCGCCCACTGGTGGTAGGCGATGTCCGGCAACTGCTGGCTGTCCGGGAACATCGGCGTCCCCTCGCTGGAGCGCTGTTCCCAGCTGACGAACGCCAGGTCCCGGTTGTTGAGCACCAGCACCACGAACCGTGGGTCGGCCCAGCTCCGCCAGTACTTGGCCACGGTGATCAGCTCGTTGACGCCGTTCATCTGCATGGCGCCGTCGCCGATCAGCGCGACGAGCGGCCGGTCCGGGTGGGCGAACTTGGCGCTCAGCGAGTACGGCATGGCGCCGCCCATGGACAGCAGCGTTCCGGACAGGCTGGCCAGCATCCCGGGGCGGACCTGGATGTGTCGGGCGTACCAGGCGGTGGTGGTGCCGCAGTCGACGGCGAGCATCACGTCGTCGGGCAGGCGTTCATTGAGGGTGTGGAAGAGCAACTGCGGGTTGACCGGGTCGGCGGTCTGCTCGGCCAGGTCGCGTTGCACCCGCCGCCACGCCGAGGTGTTGTCGGCGATCTCCGCCCGCCAGGCGGTCGGCCCGGGGCCGGGGCCCAGCTCGTCCAGCAGGGCCCGCACTGTGGGGCGGGCGTCGCCGGTCAGGTTCACCTCGGTCGGGTACCGCAACCCGAGCTGGGTGCCGTCCAGGTCGATCTGCACCGCGCGGGCCTGCCCGGGCGGCGGGTAGAACTCCGAGTACGGCATGTTGCTGCCCACGATCAGCAGCCGGTCGCAGCCGGTCATCAGCTGCCAGCTCGGTCGGGTGCCGAGCAGCCCGATCGCGCCGGTCACCCACGACTCGCGGTGGTCGACGGCGGTGAAGCCGAGTAGTGCCGTGGCCACACCGGCCCCGAGTCGGTTGGCGATCTCGCGGACCTCGTCGCGCGCGCCCAGAGCGCCCTGCCCGACCAGCATGGCCACCCGCTGCCCGCCACGCAGCACCTCGGCCGCCCGGCGCACGTCCGCCGCCGGAGGTACGGTCGGCGTGCTGCTCGGCGCGTTGCTGGTCTGGTAGTAGCCGTGCGCGTGCGGCGGGTCCGGGACGGCCGGCTCGTCCTGGAGGTCCAGGGGGAGGATCAGGGCGGTGACGGTACGCCGGGCCAACGCTGTACGACATGCCCTGTCGACCAGGTGGCGCACCTGCGCGGGGTGGTCGAGCTGGGCCAGGAACGCCGCCGCCACGTCCTTGTAGAGGGCGAGCAGGTCGACTTCCTGGTAGTAGCCGCCGCCCTCGGCGGTGGTCGCGGTGTGCCCGACCAGGGCGACCACCGGTTGGTGGTCGAGCTTGGCGTCGTACAGGCCGTTGAGCAGGTGGATGGCGCCCGGCCCGCTGGTGACGAGGGCGCACCCCAGCGGTCCGCCGCCGTACTTGACGTGGGCGGAGGCGGCGAAACCGGCGGTCTCCTCGTGCCGTACCTGGATGAACTGGGCCCGCTCGTTGGTGCGTTGCAGCGCGGAGGTCATGCCGTTGATGCCGTCACCGGGATAGCCGAAGTAGCGGTGCACACCCCAGCTGGCCAGCCGGGACACGATGTGGTCCGCGACGGTCGGGCGCCGGGGCAGGGCACCGGCCTCGCCCGGGGCGGTGTGGTCTGCGCTCACCCGGCTGATCCTTCCCGTCCGGTCGGATGCTCCGCCGGTCATTTCCCTTCTTCTAGGGACAAACCACCCCGCCGGGCGGGCGTCGGAGGGCGGGGCTGGCCGTCCGGCAGAATCGTCGGGTGCCCGTCCACCAGATCACCGACCCCGACGACGACCGGATCGCCGACTACCGCGCGCTCACCGACGTCGAACTGCGCACCCGCTGGGAGCCGCCGCACGGCCTGTTCATCGCCGAGGGGGAGCTGGTGCTGCGCCGGGCGCTGCGCGCGGGCTACCCGGCCCGGTCGTACCTGGTCGACGCCAAGCGGGTCGACCAACTCGCCGACCTGGACACCGGCGACGCGCCGGTCTACGCCGCGACGCAGGACGTGCTGCAACGAGCCACCGGTTTCCACGTACACCGGGGGGTGCTGGCGTCGTTCCACCGCCGGCCGCTGCCGACGGCGGCCGAGGTGCTCGCCGCCGCGCGCCGTGTCCTGATCCTGGAGGACGTCAACAACCACACCAACCTCGGGGCGATATTCCGGGGAGCCGCCGCGCTCGGCATCGATGCGGTGCTGCTGTCGCCGTCCTGCGCCGATCCGCTCTACCGCCGCAGCGTGCGGGTCAGTATGGGCGAGGTCTTCGCGATGCCGTACGCGAAGCTCGATCCCTGGCCCACGGGCCTGGATCAGGTGCGGGACGCCGGATTCACGGTGCTCGCCATGACGCCGGCCCCGGACGCCGTACCCATCCAGCGGTTGACCCCGGCGCAGCGGGAGCGGGCGGCGCTGCTCCTCGGAGCGGAGGGCCCCGGCCTCACCGCGGCGGCCCAGTCGGCCAGCGACGTGCGGGTGGTCATCCCCATGCGACGCGGGGTGGACTCGCTCAACGTGGCAGCCGCCGCGGCCGTGGCGTTCTGGGAGCTGGGCCGCGACGACCCACCTTTCGGCGGGGCGTAATCCGCTTCTATTTGCATGGCCATGCGTCTTGACGCATAATCTTCCCTGTGTCCAAGGTTCTCACCTCCCTGCCCACCGGCGAACGTGTCGGCATCGCCTTCTCCGGCGGCCTCGACACCTCGGTCGCGGTCGCGTGGATGCGCGACAAGGGCGCGATCCCCTGCGCCTACACCGCCGACATCGGCCAGTACGACGAGCCCGACATTGGTTCGGTGCCCGGTCGTGCGCTCAGCTACGGCGCCGAGGTCGCCCGACTCGTCGACTGCCGCGCCGCCCTGGTCGAGGAGGGCCTGGCAGCGCTGACCTGCGGCGCCTTCCACATCCGCTCGGGCGGGCGGGCGTACTTCAACACCACGCCGCTCGGCCGGGCCGTGACCGGGACCCTGCTGGTGCGGGCGATGATCTCCGACGACGTCCAGATCTGGGGCGACGGCTCGACGTTCAAGGGCAACGACATCGAGCGCTTCTACCGGTACGGCCTGCTGGCCAACCCGCAGCTGCGCATCTACAAGCCGTGGCTCGACACCGCCTTCGTCACCGAGTTGGGTGGGCGTAAGGAGATGTCGGAGTGGCTGCTCGAACGCGACCTGCCGTATCGGGACAGCACCGAGAAGGCCTACTCGACCGACGCCAACATCTGGGGCGCCACGCACGAGGCGAAGACCCTCGAACACCTCGACACCGGCATCGAGACGGTCAACCCGATCATGGGCGTCCGGTTCTGGGACCCGTCGGTGGAGATCCCGACCGAGGACGTCACCATCGGCTTCGACCAGGGCCGCCCGGTGACGATCAACGGCAAGGAGTTCGGCAGCCCCGTCGACCTGGTTCTGGAGGCCAATGCCATCGGCGGCCGGCACGGCCTGGGCATGTCCGACCAGATCGAGAACCGGATCATCGAGGCCAAGAGCCGGGGCATCTACGAGGCACCCGGCATGGCGCTGCTCTTCGCCGCGTACGAGCGGCTTGTCAACGCCATCCACAACGAGGACACCCTGGCGAACTACCACAACGAGGGCCGCCGCCTCGGCCGGCTGATGTACGAGGGCCGCTGGCTGGACCCGCAGGCGCTGATGCTGCGCGAGTCGTTGCAGCGCTGGGTCGGCACGGCGGTCACCGGCGAGGTGACGTTGCGGCTGCGCCGGGGCGAGGACTACTCGATCCTGGACACCACCGGCCCCGCGTTCAGCTACCACCCGGACAAGCTGTCGATGGAGCGTACCGAGGACTCGGCGTTCGGCCCGTCGGACCGGATCGGCCAGCTCACCATGCGCAACCTGGACATCGCCGACTCGCGGGCGAAGCTGGAGCAGTACGCCTCCCTCGGCATGGTCGGCGGTGGGGCCCCACAGCGGATGATCGGCGCCGCGCAGGCAGCCTCCACCGGGCTGATCGGTGCCATGCCGGAGGGCGGCGCGGAAGCCATCGCCTCGCGGGGCGTCGCCTCCCCCGAGGACGAGGCGCTCGACCGCGCCGCGATGGAGTTCGGCGTCGACTGAGCCGCTGACCGGCTTCAGCGGCTGAGCCCGCGGACCGGCCTCGGCGGCTGAGCCGCGGACCGGCCTCGGCTGCGGCGAGTCGAGATCCGGCGTCACGGACGGTAGCGTGTCGGCCGTGTTCCCTACCGTCCGTGAGGTCCTGGCCCTGGACCCCGTCCGCCACTTCGCGCCGCGCGTGGTGGCCGGAGACGCGGGGCTGGACCGTCCCGTCCGCTGGGTGCACGTCGCCGAGGTGCCGGACATCGCCACCCTGCTCGGTGGTGGTGAGCTGGTGCTCACCACCGGCATCGGCCTGCCCGGGGACGACGCGGGGCTGCGCGCGTTCATCGGCGACCTCGCCGACGTCGGAGTCTCCGGGCTCGTCGTCGAGTTGGGCCGTCGCTACGTCAGCGGGGTTCCCCGGGTGATGGTCGCCGCCGCCGAGCGGCGCGGGCTGCCCCTGGTGGAGCTGCGCCGGGCCACCCCGTTCGTACGGATCACCGAGGCGGTGCACGCGCTGATCGTCGACGCGCAGCTCACCGAGTTGCGCGCCACCGAGGAGATCCACCAGCGCTTCAACGACCTGTCCGTCGAGGGCGCGGACGCCGCCGAGGTCATCCGGCAGGCCGCCGAGCTGTCCGGTTGCCCCGTGGTCCTGGAGAACCTGTCCCGGCAGGTGCTCGGGTACGACCCGGCGGGCGAGAGCGCCGAGCTGCTGCTGGACAGTTGGGAGCAGCATTCCCGGCGCATCCGGCCGACCGGGCGCACCGCGTACGACCCGGACAACGGCTGGCTGGTCACGGCCGTCGGCGCGCGGGGGCAGGACTGGGGTCGCCTGCTGCTGCGCTGGCCGGCCAGCGGCGACGTTCCCGGCGCCCGGTCCAGTGAGCCGGCCGCCGGCCCGCCCACCCGCCTCACCATCCTGATCGAGCGGGCCGCGTCCACCCTCGCGCTGGGCCGGCTGATCCGCCGCGACGCCGAAGGGCTGGAACGGCAGATCCACCGCACCCTGCTCACCGCGCTGCTCGACCACTCCCGGCCGGTGGACGAGGTCGCGCTGCGGGCCAAGGCGCTCGGTGTGGTGCTCGACCGCCGGCACCTGGTCGGCGTGATGGTCCGACACCGGGTCGAGGACCCGGTCGGGGAGAGCGGCCCGGAGGCGGGTCAGGCCCGGCTGCGGGACCTGTCCGAGGCCGTCGGCCAGGCACTGCGGGAGGCGAAACTGACCGCGCTGACCAGCGCGGTCGACGACAACTCGGTGGGCGTGCTGCTGGCTTTGACCGACCCGGCCGCCGAGGACCGCGCGCTGTCCGCGTTCGCCGGCGCACTCCGTCGGGTACGCCTCGACTCCGCCGCCAGCCGGGCGACCTCCGGTGGCGACGTGCCCCGGTCGACGGCCGGCACCGAATCGTCAGCTACGCCGTTCGCTGTCGATGTGCACCGCGGTGCTGGTCCGGGTGCCGTGATCGTGGCCGCCGGGTCCGGGGTGGGGAGCCTGCGCGAGGCCCGACGGTCGTTGGTCGAGGCGCGGCAGATCGCCGAGGCGGCCCGGCAGGACCGGCGGGACCTGCCGATCTTCCGCCTGCCGCACGTCGGGCTGGCCGGGCTGCTGCACCTGCTCCGCGACGAGCCCCGGTTGCAGACCTTCGTGGAACGTGAACTCGGCGCCCTGCTGGAATACGACGCCCGCCACCCCCGGGAGCAGTTGCTCGACACCCTGCGCGCGTACCTGGAGCAGGGCCGCAACAAGACCGCGGGCGCAGCCGCCGCCCACCTGTCCCGGCCGGCGTTCTACGAGCGCCTGGCCCGCATCGCCCGCATCCTCGACGTCGACCTGGATTCGGTAGAGGCCAGCCTGTCCCTACACGTAGCCCTACTGGCCCTCGAAGCAGTCCGAACCCCCTGACCAGCCATGTTGATCAAGAGATTCGCGTCAGAAATCCCAGTCCTGCTGACGCAAACTTCTTGATCACCGGGGCGGGGCGGGGTGAAGCGGGGCGAGGGGTGGGGTTAGGGGAGGGGGATCAGGGTTTCTGCGTAGGTTGGGGGGATGTGGTTGGGGCCACCGGGAGTGAAGACGTCCGAGTGGGCCACCGCCGACCAGGCTGTCGCCGGGACGGCGTCGACCAGGGCTCGGATCACCGGGGCGTCGCGCCACTGGTCCTGCTCGGCGAGCAGGCCGAGAGCCACCACCGACTCCTCGACCTCGCCCACGCACTCGAACGGCTTGTGCCCGTCCACACCCAGCAACTCGCGGTAGCCGGGGATCTGCTGCGGGTCGGCCAGCAGGTCGCCGCCGAAGATGTGGGTGACCCGCTCGCGGGACATGAACGGCGCCATGGCGAGGAAGACGAACCGGCACTTCGGGCAGTTACGGCACCAGCGCTCGCTCGCGTCGTGCAGCTTGAAGGCGGCGTTGCAGCTGGTCACCACGTCGTCGTACCGGGTGATCTCGGCGAACAGCCGGGCGATGTGCAGCTCCGACAGTGAGCGCAGCAGCGAGAAGTACGGTTCGGTCAGGCCGGCGTGCTCGGCCAGCGCCGCCCGCAGCAGCCCCTCCGCCTCGACGCCCTTGGACCACTGGTGGTTGATCTCGTGGCCGTCCCAGACCAGGTTGGGGTCGGACGCCGAGCGCTCGTTGGACATCACCACCGGGCCCAGCCCGTGCAGCACCGCGGTGGCGACCGCGATCAGCGAGTTGATGGCGGTGACCGGGATGTGCCCGTTCAGCGCGCCGGCCGCGTTCAGGTCGAAGAGCACCGGGTCGAGCCGCCGTCGGGCGGCCAGCGGGGTCAGCCCGGAGGCCTCGTTCACCGCGACGATCACGTGGTTCGGGTTGACCGAGAACGGCACCGGGTCCAGCTCGGCGCGGCGCAGCGCCTCCAGGCTGACGATCGAGTCCTTGCCGCCACCCACCGCCGAGAGGGGGCGACGGTCGGAGTCGTCGTACACGCGCGGGGGCTCCGGTGAGCCGGCCGGCACCTCCGGGCGCAGCTGGAGCACGTGCGGCAGCTGGTTGCGGTACGCGTACTCCGCGAGGCCCTTGGTGTAGACGGCCGTGACGTAGTCGACGGTGGCCGCGCCCAGCGGCGCCGGCAGCACGAGTCGGGGCGGCGCGGCAGCCTTGTAGTAACTGACGCCGGCGACGAGGTGCAGCACCTCCAGCACCCGACCGAGGGTCGCCACCGTCTCGTCCGAGGGTGGCTCGGCCGGCAGCGGGAGAGTGATCACCTCGGTGAATCGCTGCTCGCCGGTCGGGCCGGTCAGGGCGTAGTCGAACAACACCTCGCCGGTGGCGAAGTCGATCGAGTAGGACGGAAAGGTGAAGGCGTCCATCCGCCGGAGCTGCTCGTTGGGCACACGCCATACTAGGCCCTGGTTCGTCCGGCCGTGTCCGGACCGGGCCCGCCCTGCCGCCGCCGCGACCCCCGAGGAGAGCCCTGTGCGCCTGTCTGACCTGCGCGGACGTACCGTCGCCGTCTGGGGCACCGGTCGGGAGGGCCGGGCCGCTGTGACCGCCATCGCGGCGCACGGCCCGGCCGAGCTGGTCGCCGTCGACGACAGCGCGAACTTCCTGTCGCTGCCCTGGGACGGCCCCCTGGCCGAGGCGGCGCCGCTGGTCACCGGTGAAGCGGGCTTTGAACGGCTGGCCGCCGCCGACGTGGTGGTCCGCTCCCCGGGCGTGCCTCAGACCCACCCGTGGCTGGTCGAGCTGCGCCGACGCGGGGTCATGGTCACCCAGGGCACCGCGCTGTGGATGGCCGACCACGCCGCGCGCACCGTCGGGGTCACCGGCAGCAAGGGCAAGAGCACCACCTCCAGCCTGATCAGCCACCTGCTCACCGCGATGGGCCGGCCGAACGTCTTCGGCGGCAACATCGGGGTGCCGACCCTGGACCTGCCGGACGCGGAGCTGTACGTGCTGGAGCTGTCCAGCTACCAGTGCAGCGATCTCACCGACTCGCCCCGGGTGGCGGTGGTCACCGCGCTCTTCCCCGAGCACCTGGACGCGCACGGTGGTGAGCGGGAGTACTACCGCGACAAGCTCAATCTGCTGGCCCACAACCCGCAGACGATCGTGGTCAACGGCGGCGACCCCCGGCTCGCCGCCGAGCTGGGTGAGCTGCCGGCGGTCCGGGCCGGTCACCCCGACACCACCCACGTCGCCCCCGGCCTCGACGGCATGCCCTGGTTCCATCTCGGGGACCAGGCGCTGTTCCCGCGCGCCGTACTGCCGCTGGTCGGACGGCACAACGAGGGCAACCTGTGTGTCGCGCTCGCCGTGCTCGACGCGCTCGGCATGGACGTGGTGGCCGGCAAGGACCACCTCGCCGTCGCGGTCGCCGAGTTCCAGGGGCTGGCCCACAGGCTCACCGAGATCACCGACCCGTCCGGGCTGACCTTCGTCGATGACACCCTTGCCACCAGCCCGTACGCGGCGATGCACGCGATCGACGCGTACGACGGACGGCCGCTGACGGTGATCGTCGGGGGCACCGACCGAGGTCTGGACTACACGCCGCTGGCCGAGCACCTGGTCGAGCGGGAGCTGACGGTGATCGGCATCCCGGACAGCGGCACCCGGATCGTCGAGGCGCTCGCCGGCCTGCCCAAGGTGCGTACCGAACTGGTCGACGACCTGGTGGACGCGGTAAGGCTGTCCCGCGAGGTGACCCCGGCCGGCGGGGTCGTGCTGCTGTCCCCGGCGGCGCCGAGCTACGGCCGGTTCCGCAACTTCGAGCACCGCTCCGAGGTTTTCGCGCAGGCGGTCGCCGACACCGCCCGCTGAGTCAGCCCCGGTCGGCCGGGGTCGGGTCCGGCGTCTGCATGCCGGGCAGCAGCACGGTGTCGGCGTCGTTGTCGGGCTCCCTCGGCTCCGGTGCCTCGGGCTCCGCCGCGACGACCGGCGGGCGATTCTTGTCCGGGGTCCAGGCGAATGCGAGCGCTCCGCCGAGCAGGGCCAGCAGCATCCCGATGACGAAGCCGCCCAGGTTCGAGGTCAACCAGGAGACCAGCCCGAGCACCAGCGTGACAAGTGAGTAGAAGACCCTCTGCTGCGGGTTGGCGATCAGCAGCACCCCGCAGAGCACCAGGACGGTGGGCACCAGGTACGCGGCGAGCCCTTGCGGCCCGACGTGCAGCAGCACCCCGAGCGGCGCGCGCAGGGTCACCAGCATCTCCGCGCCGCCGAGGGCGATCAGCACCGCGGCGGTGAAGGGACGGCCCCGCCGCCAGCGGCGCCACCGCCCGCGGGATCCGCGGGCGGCCGGCGCAGCCTGGTGTCGTTTTGCGCTCACGTCAGCACCCGTCTTGGGTGAACGCCATGCGCAGGTTGGGCAGGTTGAAGACGGCGGCCGTGGTGGCGTAGTTGTTCTGCCGCAGGTTTTCGATGACGATCGAGTCCGCCTGCTGGGAGAAGACGCCGGGGTTGCCCTTCACGCCGGGCACTTTGTCCAGGGTGCTGGCATCCTGGCCGATGTCGATGTTCTTGAAGGCGGCGTTGCCGGCGATCTCGTCACCGTCGACCACCAGGGTGCGGGCGCTGACCGGCTTGTCGCCGTTGCCGGCAGTGATCTTCAGGAAGACGCCACCCAGGTTGATGCTCTGGCAGAGGTTCGTCAGCTCCGCCTTGTCGATCGCCGAGACCATCACCAGGACCTGCCCGCCGGTGTCGCCCTGGTTGGGGCTGTCCGGGATCATCTGGTCGAGGGTGGCGAACTGCTCGAACCCGGTGCCGGTGAGCTTGTCGGCGGTGACGGTGAACGGCATGCCCGAGATGGCGAACTGCGCGGCCAGCACGCCCTGGGCGGTGAGCACGATCATGCCGGCGGCGCCCGCCGCGACGGTGCCGAACGCGGCGGCGAACCGGCGCCAGCGCACACCGCTGCGCGGCGGACCGGGTTCGATGTGTGCGGTCTCCTCCGACATGGGGCTCTCCTTAGAGATCATTCATCGGTGACAATGGGAATTGCGACCCGGGGTGCTGCGTATCGAGGCGCAGAGCCGAAGTTACCGCCGAGTAAAGGGCGGGTCAACAGCGTGTAGCGGCAGCCGGTTACGCGGTATCTGTGAAATGCGTCTAAAGTGAAAAACCGCTGCGGTTTCCGACCGTGTGATCAGGGCTGGAGGGTCGGCACGCAGGGCGCGGCCGTGCTCGGGCCGTCGTCCGGGCGTATTGGCCGGGTCGCCCGAGCCGCACCTTCGGTGCCAAGGAACGGCGCGATGGAGGCGTAGGTGAGCACCGGCAACAACTGCGGCAGTTCGTTCGCCCGACCCTGCGCCACGCGGCCGCGGATGGTGGCGTAGACACCGCCGACCACTGTGGACACCAGCGCGTCGCGGTCCACCCCGCTGACCGCCGGTCCCGGGCCGGCCTCGGCGAAGAACCGGCGGAAGCTGCCGAGCAGCGCGTCCCGTTCCCGGCGGGCGTCCGGGCCGGCGGCGTCCACCTCGACGAGCGCCATCCGGGCGAACGCGGGCACGCTCGCCAGCACCTCCAGCAGGGTGCGCAGTGCACCGCGGGCGGCGTCCGGCCAGGCCGGGCCCGCCTCGTGGTAGGCGCTGTCCATCAGCTGTGACACCACGGCGATGCCGTGTCGGTACGCGGCGAGGAAGGCGTCCTCCTTGCCCGTGAAGAGGGCGTAGAAGGCGGGCCGCGTCACTCCGGCGGCGTGGCAGATGTCGCTGACCCGGGCGTTGTCGTAGCCCTTCGTCGCCACCTCGTGCACGAGCCCGTCGAAGAGGCGGTCGCGCTGGGTCGCGGCCACCGCCTCGGCGGAGACCCGGCGCGGGCCGCGCTTGATCGCGCGGTCGGGGTCGCGGCCGGGACGCGCGCCCGGGAGGGGCACCGGCGCCGGGTGCGGCTGGCTCTGCGTGGTCAACTCATTGACCGCCTTTGATGCGTTGACTTTACGACCCTCCGGGGTTTATAACTTTCTCCACGCTCAGTTGTTGTCCCGTCACCTATGGTGATCTCCCCGGATGATCGCCCTGACTCGTCGAAGGAGGGCTCGATGGCTGTCATTATCGCCGAACACGAGCGCCCTCCCAAGGCCGAAAAGGCGCAGGTGAAGCGATTTCGTCGCAGTGCGCCACGCTGGCCCGCCACCTGAACGGCGGCACCTCCACCACCGTCGGCCGGCCCTGACCGCCGCCCGGCCTCCGCCACCACCGCCGGCCGGTCCCGACGGCCGCCCGGCACCCTCCACCACCGCCGTCCGTTACGGACGGCCCCAATCCCCGCCCGGGCGTCCCCGCCCGGCGGTGACCGCCCGTGCGGTCCGCTCATTCCCGTCCCACCGCGGAAGGAAAAACCATGCTCAGGTACGGAAGAATCGGCGGGGGCCTCGTGGCCCTCGCGCTGCTGACCGGTCTCGTCGCCGCCACGCCAGCCTCCGCCGACCCGTCGGCCGCGCTCGCCGGCAACGTGCTGACCTACCCCACGGCCGGCGGCACCGCCGTCGCCGTCAACGACGTCATCCAGGCCAGCCTCAAGACCGGCACCAACGCCACCTTCTACAACTCCACCTCCGGCACCACCGGGATCAGGTGCGCCGCGTCCAGCTTCAGCGCGAAGGTGCTGACCAACCCGACCGCCCCGGGCACCGCCACCGAGAGCCTCACCGCCCAGAGCTTCGGCAGCTGCACCACCAACGTGTTCGGCACCACCGGGGTGCAGAGCATTGCTCTCAACAACCTGCCGTACGCCACCTCCGTCACCAGCGCCGGCGTCGTCAAGATCACCGGCACCACGGCTGCGCCGGTCCAGAGCACCGTCGTGCTGAGCTCCCTGCTCGGCACGATCACCTGCGTCTACCGGACCAGCACCAACAGCCTCACCGGCGCGGCGGTCAACACGACCAACTCGATCACCTTCACCAACCAGCCGTTCACCAAGTTCTCCGGTCCGTCCCTCTGCTTCGGCACTGCGTACTTCTCGGCGACCTACTCCCCGGTGCGCGACAGCACCAAGGGCAACGCCGCTGTCTACGTGAACTGACCACGGTCCACGGGGCCGGTGCGCGGCGACCCGCCGTGCGCCGGCCCTCCACGGCGGTCAGCCGGCGGTCAGCTCCTGGTGCAGGGCGCGCATCGAGCGGATCGCCGAGCGGATCTCCTGAAGGTAGCGGCCGGGGCTGAGCGTCGGCTCCGGCAGCAGATCAAGGTCGACCAGACCGGGGTCCACCCCGACCGTGTCGATGCCGCAGCCGTACGGCACGGCCAGGGTGCGCAGCGCGTCGCAGTGCTGGAACGGCACGTAGATCGGCGCGGTCACCAGCAGCACCGCGTCGTCGGGGGCGAGGCGGACGTGCCCGGCCCAGAACCGCTGGGTGTCCGCGGTGTGGGCACGCCGTCGGTGCGGTTCGCTGGAGGGCGCGGCGAGCACCCGCACCGGTGGCAGACCCGCCGGGAGATAGGTGCGCGACGACCAGGAATGGTGCGGGTGATCCGCGTCGACCCCGTCCTCGACTGCCGGGGTGCTCACCCCGAACGCCAGCCGGACCGCCGCGTCCAGGGCGTCCACCTCGGTCAGGCAGCCAGGCACCCCCGCCTCGGCCAACATTCGGTGTTCCCGGTCGGAGAGCGGTCGGAAGCTGCCCAGCACCGCCACTTCGCCGGTCACCCCCAGCCCACCGTCCAGCAGGCGCGCGGCGTACGCGACGCGGCGCAGGCAGGCGTGCGCCAGACCACCCAGCACCACCAGGTGGGCGTACGCGGGCCGGGCTGGTGGCACGGGTCGGACGAGCCCGAGCGCGGCGGCGGCGGCGTGCACCAGCTCGACGGTGCCGGAATCGAGATCCGGCTCCCGGGCGTCGGGCCTCTCCTGGCCACCCCGGAAGTCCCAGTGTTCGGCGGAGAAGTCGTCGAGGAACCGGAGCATGTCGGTGAGGTCACCGGCCGGCCACCTGCCGCCGAAGCGGTCGATCAGCTGGCGCAGCGGGTCGGCGCCCACCCATCCCTCGATCCCGTCGATCACCGCGGACGTGTCCGGGGCCCCGGCGGGCAGCGGAACACTTGGCCCGATGAGCACGGGCCGGGTGCGCACCGGCCCTGATCGTGGCGGGTCGGGGAATTCGGGCACCGTCGGATCGTACCGATCGGAGCGCAGGGCCCGAGCCAGCCTGACCCGTCGGCCTGGGCGGTCGGAATCCTCGCTCTTCGGTGATCCCGCACGCCCACGGCGAGGACGGGGTGCGCTTTACACCCGGGCAAGTTGGTCACCAGGCGAGGCCGCCGGTCGAGCGGCGGACGGGGTCAACCTCGGGGTCCCCACCCCGACCTGAGCAGTCGCAGCACGCCCGCCCCGGCCGCGTACGCCAGGAGCGCCGGGACGGGGGTGCCGAGCGGCTCCGGGGCGCGGGCCGCCGTCGTGCTGTTGATCAGCAGCCCGGCCACCACTGCGGCGTATCCGGCGACGGTCAACGCGGCCCGGAACCGGCCGGCCCGCCCAGCGGTGCGGTGCCGGCCACTGCGCGCCTCCACCGGCCCGAAGATGACGACCAGCACCGACAGGACGACGGTGAGCAGCAGCAGCCAGGGCAGCCGCCACGCCCACCAGCCGGCGGAGTCGACCGCCGGGGTGGGCAGCGTCCCGGTCGCGTCGAGCACCCCGATCAGCAGGATCACGGCGGTGAGGTGCCAGAGGAAGACGGTCAGCACCACCAGGTTGACCCCGATCACCACCTGCCAGGGGCGGGTCCGGTGCAGCAGTCGTTCCGCCGGGTTTCGGAGCAGCAGGATCAGGCCCAGCTGACCGGCGGCGACGGCCAGCAGCGCGAGGCTGGGTGGCGAGGCGTTGTCGAGCCGTTCGCCGGGCACCTTGAGCATGGCCACCGGCCACGGGCCGAGCACGGTGAGCAGCACCAGCGCGCCCAGCCCGCCGACGAGGAACATCAGGCCGGCCCGGTGGGAGACGGGCAGTGTTCGGCGTACCCCCGGATGCTCGTGTGTCGACGGCCCGGCTGCGTCGGTGGACGGCGGCCCGGTCTGACCGGCGGTCGGCGGCGCGACGCGGGTGTCGTGCCAGGCGAAGCCGAGCTGGTGGACGGCCAGCCATCCGAAGAGGTAGTTGCCGTAGCTCCACTCCTCCGGCCCGGTCAGCCGGCCGAGGTCGCCGAGGCCGACCAGGGCGACCAGCACCAGCGGGACGACCAGGCCGAAGCGGCGGTGCAGCGCGTACATCGGTGGGGTGAGCGCGACCACCGCCAGGTAGGCGACCAGGAACCACAGCGGGATGGTGGCGAACCAGAACACCTCGCGGATCCGGGTCGGGTCGGTGCCGACCAGCCAGGCGACCGCCGCCGCGGCGGTGAGGACCAGCAGCAGCACGCTGGTGGGGCGGACCAGCCGGGCGCTGCGGTCGAGCAGCCAGCCGGCGGCGTCGCCGCCGCGGGCCCGCAGCCTGGTCAGTGAGGCCGCATTGGCATAGCCACCGACCAGGAAGAAGACGGGCATCACCTGGGCCAGCCAGGTCAACGGGTACGCCCACCGCAGATCGCCGAGCGCGGAGTGCCCGGTGGTCTGTCCGTCGGCGTCGCGCTCGATGACCGTGACGGCCCAGTGTCCGATAATGACCATGGCGATCGCGAGTGCGCGAAGCAGGTCGACGTACCGTTCCCGCCCGGCCGGGGTGCGCTCGGCCAGCTCGCGCAGACGGCGCATCGCCCCAGGCTAGGCGACCCGACCGCCGCCGGTGGCGATAACGGTTCGACCGTCAGGACTTGAAGTCCGGGGCCGGCTGTCGTAGAAATTCTTCAGTAACAGAGCATGAACTGAAGAGAATCAACGTGCCTCGCGCGGCGGCCGCCGTCCCCCTGACATCGGCGGTCCGCCCGACCCGACCCGAGGAGACTCGATGAACAGGCGTGACATTCTGCGGCGCACCGCTGCCGCCGGCCTGCTGGCCACCCCCGCCGCCGGTCTGCTGACCGGCTGCGCCACCGGAGGCGGTGGTGACAAGAAGGACACCAGCACCTACCAGGGCACCAAGAGCGCCCAGAACCCGCTCGGCGTGAAGGAGGACGCCCCACTCGAGGTGGTGATCTTCGGCGGCGGGTTCGGCGAGGAGTACGCAAAGGCCCACGAGGCCATGTACACCGAGAAGTACCCGAAGGCCAAGGTCAAGCACTCCGTCACGCAGGAGATCAGCAAGACCCTCCAGCCGCGTTTCGTCGACGGCACCCCGCCGGACGTGGTCAACAACTCCGGTGCGGGCCAGATCGACTTCAACGGCCTGGTCAGTCAGAACGCCATCGCCGACCTCGGCGAGCTGCTCGCCGCGCCGAGCCTCGACGTCCCCGGCAAGACGGTCCGGGACACCCTGCTGCCCGGCGCGGTCGAGGTCGGCTCGTACGACGGCAAGTTCCTGGTGCTCAACTACACGTACACCGCGTACGGCATCTGGCACTCCAGCAAGCTGTTCACCGAGCGCTCCTGGGAGTACGCGAAGACCTGGGACCAGCACATCGCGCTCTGCAAGGAGATCAAGGCCGCCGGCATCGCCCCGTGGACGTACGCCGGTCTGCACCCGCGCTACATGAGCTGGCCGGTGATCGCCACCGCGATCAAGCTCGGTGGCCCCTCGGTGGCGACCGCCATCGACAACCTGGAACCGAACGCGTGGAAGTCCGAGTCGATGCGGACCGCCGCGGACGCCTGGCACCAGATCGTCAAGGACAAGTACATCCTGGACGGCTCGTCCGGTCTGGATCACAAGCAGTCGCAGACCGCCTGGTGCCAGGGCAAGGCCGCCTTCATCTCCTGCGGCTCCTGGCTGGAGAGCGAGCAGAAGGACGTCACCCCGGCCGGGTTCAACATGACCATCGCGCCGACGCCGAGCCTGGGCAGCGGCGACAAACTGCCGTTCGAGGCGATCCGGGGCACCGCCGGTGAGCCGTTCATGGTGCCGGCCAAGGCCCGCAACCTCGCCGGCGGCCTGGAGTACTTCCGCACCATGCTCTCCAAGAAGGGCGCCCAGGACTTCACGAAGAAGGTCGCCAGCCTCACCGTGGTCGCCGGCGCCACCGAGGGCGTCGAGCTGCCGTACGGGCTGACCACCGTGGTCAAGGCGCTCGACGCGTCCGGCGCCAACGGCTTCAACTGGGTCTACAACAACTACTACCGGAAGCTGGAGCGCAACCTCGTCGACGCGGCCTGCGGCGAGTTCTTCAGCGGCCGGATCGGCCCCGCCGAGTTCCTCGACCAGTGTCAGAAGGGCGCCGACTCGATCGCCCAGGACAGCTCGATCAAGAAGTACAAGCGAGCGGCCTGACCGCCCGGCCGGTGGGGGAGCTCTCCGCCCCCACCGGCCGCACCCCCTTCGGAAAGGTCCCCTCGTGAGACATGGCAAGTGGCCGCTGATCGTCACGTTCCTGGTGCCGCCGGTGCTGCTGTACGTGTTCTTCGTCGTCTCGCCGTACCTGCAGGCGTTCCAGATCTCCACCACCGACTGGCTCGGCTACTCCGCCGACGCCAACCAGGTCGGCCTGGCGAACTTCAGGACCCTCTGGCACGACGACTACGTGTGGAACGCGCTGAAGAACAACGCGATCCTGCTGGGCCTGGTGCCGGTGCTGACCATCGTGCTCGGGCTCTTCTTCGCCAGCATGCTCGCCCTCGGCGGGCGCAAGGGCCGAGCCGGGGTGACCGGGGTACGCGGCGGGGCGCTCTACCGCACCGTGTACTTCTTCCCGCAGGTGCTCTCCGTGGTGATCATCGCGCTGCTCTGGAAAGAGGTGTACCACCCCAACCAGGGTCTGCTCAGCGGCGCCGTACGCGCGGTCGGCCTGCCCGCGCCGACCTGGCTCGGCGACCCGGCGACAGCGTTCTGGTGCGTGCTGGCGGTGATGGTCTGGAGCAACGTCGGCTTCTACGTCGTGCTGTTCGGGGCCGCCATGTCGGCAGTGCCGAAGGAGATCTACGAGGCCGTGCTGCTCGACGGCGCGTCCCGGTTCACCACCCTGCGCCGGGTCACGCTGCCGCTGCTCTGGGACACCATCCAGGTCGCCTGGGTCTACCTCGCCATCTTCGCCCTGGACGGGTTCATCCTCGTGCAGCTGATGACCAACGGCGGGCCGAACTTCTCCACCGACGTGATCGGTGTACGGATGTACGACACCGCCTTCGGCAGCGAGACCAAGTTCGGCTACGCCTCGGCGATCGGCGTGGTGATGTTCTTCCTGACCCTCACGGTGGCGGTGCTGTCGCTGCGGGTCGGCCGGCGCGAACGGATCGAGTACTCGTGACCACTCTGGATCAGCCCACCGTGAACGCCCCGACCCCGGTCGCCACACGGGACCGCCCGGTACGGCGGGAACTCGGCCTGGCCAACGTCCTCTCGCACGGCTTCCTCGTCTTCTGGGGCCTGCTCACCGTACTGCCGCTGCTGTGGATGTTCATCAGCTCGTTCAAGACGAACGGTGAGATCCTGTCCGACCCCTGGGGTCTCCCCGGCGCGCTGCACTGGGACAACTGGGCGCGGGCCTGGACGGGCGCGCACATCGGCCGGTACTTCCTCAACAGCCTCGTGGTGGTGGCCGGCTCGGTCAGCCTCACCATGCTGATGGGCGCGACCGCCGCGTACGTCTTCGCGCGGTACGAGTTCCGCGGCCGTCAGGTCGTCTACTACCTGTTCGTCGGCGGCCTGATGTTCCCGGTGTTCCTCGCCCTGGTGCCGCTCTTCTTCGTGGTCCGCAACGCCGGCCTCTTCGGCACCTGGAAGGGCCTGATCCTGGTGTACGCGGCCTACTCGCTGCCGTTCACGGTGTTCTTCCTGACCGCGTTCTTCCGGACCCTGCCGACCACTGTGGCGGAGGCCGCGATGGTCGACGGCTGCGGTCACTTCCGGCTCTTCTTCCGGGTGATGCTGCCGATGGCGCGTCCGGGAATGATTAGTGTGGCGATCTTCAATTTCCTGAGCCACTGGAATCAGTTCCTGTTGCCGCAGGTGCTGATGCAGGGCGACGACTCCAAGTGGATGCTGGCGCAGGGGTTGTTCGCGCTCTCGGTCAGCCAGGGGTATGCCGGCGACTACGCGCGGCTGTTCGCCGGGCTGAGCATCGCGGTGCTGCCGGTCCTCGCGATCTACGTGGCGTTCCAACGACAGGTGCAGGCCGGCCTAACCGCAGGCCAGCTCAAGTAGAGC